>JAIETY010000068.1 GCA_019744885.1 Sphingomonas sp. | reverse complement strand
CTGGGGATGAACGCTGGCAACAAAGCCCTCGACGAACTCCACCCGCAATCACAGCAGGGCGTCTGCGCCGACGCGATTGCCGCGATGGAGGGGATCGACCGGGCGGCGGTCGATGCGCTGGCGCTCACCAGCCAGCAGCGCGCCGATGTCGCGATCCGGGAGGGGCGGTTCGATCGGTCGGTGGTGCCGGTTTTCGAGGAAGATGGCAGCGTGGCGCTCGACCGCGAGGAATTCCCCCGCCCACAGACCACGGCGGAAACGCTGGCGGGGCTCAAACCATCCTTCGACGTCGTCGCCGATGTCGATCAGGCGGGCACCAGTTTCCGCAAGCAGATCAAGCGTCGTTATCCCGATCTTGACTGGACCGGGGTGCATCATGCCGGCAACAGCTCGGGCGTGGTCGATGGCGCGGCGGCAGTGCTGCTGGCGTCGGAGGCCTATGTGAAAGAACACGGCATGAAGCCACGCGCCCGCGTCGTCGCTTATGCCAATATCGGCGATGACCCGACCTTGATGCTCAACGCGCCGGTGCCTGCCGCGCGCAAGGTGCTGGCCAAGGCCGGGCTGACGGTCGACGATATCGACGTTTGGGAAATCAATGAGGCCTTTGCGGTGGTGGCGGAGAAGTTCATTCGCGATCTCGGGCTCGATCGGGCGAAGGTGAACATAAACGGCGGTGCGTGTGCGCTCGGCCATCCGATCGGCGCGACCGGGGCGATCCTGATCGGGACGGCGCTTGATGAGCTTGAGCGATCGGGCGGGCGATACGGTCTCGTCACCATGTGCGCAGCCGGCGGCATGGCCCCCGCCATTATCATCGAGCGACTGGCATGAGCGCGGCAGCACAGGCGGCAGCGGCAGCGACCGTGACCGAACCGACCGGCTTCATCCGTCGCGAACGCGACGGCAAGATCGGCATCATCGTGCTCGACCGGCCGCAAAGCCGCAACGCGCTGAAATCCGCCATGTATGGCGAGATTGCCGATGCCCTGCGCGCCTATCAGGCTGATGACGGCATCAACGTCATCCTGATCCGGGGCGAAGGGCGCGATTTCTGCGCGGGCAATGATATCGGCGACTTCCAGCGCTTTGGCGATGTGGTGGAGAAGACCGGGCTCGATCCGCAGACCATTGTCGGGCGCAAGACACCGAGCATCGATCTCGTCCATGTGCTGATGGAAACCGACAAGCCGATCATTGGCTGTATCCAGGGCAATGCCGTTGGTTTTGGCGCGACGATGCTGCTGCATTTCGATTTCATCGTGGCCGAGCCCGACACGCGGATCAAATTCCCCTTTGTTGATCTCGCCATGGTGCCGGAGGCGGGATCGTCGCTGCTGCTCAAGGAGCGGGTCGGTTATCTGAAGGCGGCGCGCATCTTGTTCACGTCGGAGCGGATCGAGGCCGCTGAAGCGCTGGCGCTCGACCTGGTGTCCGAAGTCGTTGGCGCTGGCGAAGGCGCGGCGCGGGGCATGGCGATCGCCACCGCGCTCGCCGCCAAGCCGCCTATCGCGTTGCAGGCAACCAAGCGCCTGCTCCGCCGCGACACCGAACCTCTCGCCGAGCGAGTCACCGAGGAGTTTCGCCGGATCGCGGAACGATCGGCCTCTGCCGAGGCGCTGGCGATCTTTGCGACGTTGTTGAAGAAATAGGGCGTTACTGGCCCGACGACAGCTTCAGATCGACACCCGCATCCGCCGCAGCCTTCTTCAGGAATTTGATGGTCTGGCCGCCGACATCGCCATATTCGTGCAGCACTGCCTTGTCGCAGATCGCGTCGAAATTGGCGGCGATGGCTTCGGGTGTCTGCTGATCTGCGGGCAGGAAAATGCCCTCGCTTTCGACCACATAGACGCGCGAATAACCGCCGGAGCCGGCCGCCAGAATCACCCGCGACGGCGCGTCTTCGCTCGCCATGAACAGCACCGCCGGGGTGACCGATGATGTCTTCATCAGCGCCTGAATCGCGGGCGGGGTCAGATTTTCGGTCATGCGCGTGGCGGCGGCGGGGACGAGGGTGTTGACGCGGATGTTGTTCTTCGCGCCCTCCAGATGGAGCACGTTCATCAGCCCGACGACGCCCATCTTGGCGGAGGCATAATTGGCCTGGCCGAAATTGCCGTAAATGCCCGATGACGAGCTGGTCATCACGATCCGCCCAAACCCGGCGGCACGCATGTGCGGCCACACCGCCAGCGAACAGAATGCCGATCCGAGCAGATGCACGTCGGTGACCGCGCGGAACGAATCGGGGGTGGTTTTGCCGAAGCTCGCGTCGCGCAAAATGCCCGCATTGTTGATCAGGATATCGACCCGGCCCCAGGTCGTCATTGCCTTTGCAACCATGTCGGCGACGTGATCGGGATTGGTGACGTTCGCGCCGTGCGCGATCGCCTCACCGCCCGCTGCGATGATTTCCGCCGCCACGCGCTCGGCGGGTTCGGACGATCCGCCCATGCCATCCACCGCGCCGCCGAAGTCATTGACGACGACGCGCGCGCCACGCGCGGCAAATTGGAGCGCATGCTCGCGGCCCAGGCCACCGCCGGCCCCGGTGATGATGACGACGCGGTTGTCATAACGGATCGACATGGCTGGTCTCGCTTGCTGAAAATTATGCGGAAGTGATGGTGAGGGTGAGCCATTCGGCGGTGAGCGCAGGCTTGTCCTGCCCCTCGATCTCAACGCTGACGCCCATCGTCGCCATCCACTGATTGGGGCTGCGTTCTTCCATCGCGATCAGCGTGAAGCGCGCGCGCACCCGGCTGCCCGAGCGGACGGGGCTGATGAAGCGGATTTTGTTGAAGCCATAGTTGAAGCCCATCGTTGCACCGGCCATGCCGATATCGGCGACGGTGGCAAGCCCGCCGAGCATCGACAGCGTCAGAAAGCCGTGCGCGATCGTGCCGCCCATTGGCGTCTTGGCGGCGCGTTCGGCATCGACATGGATGAACTGGTGGTCATCGGTCAGGTCAGCAAAGCGATCGATCATGCTCTGGTCGATCGTGATCCATTTCGACAGGCCGACTTCGGTGCCGATCACGGCCTTGATCGTTTCGCGCGTATAGCCCGGCATAGCGTCCTCCCCTGTTTCTCTCTCGCCTATAGGATGGGCAGGGCGTTCGTCCGGGGCGAAACGGGACAAATTGGCTGGTATTTCATGCCATGCTGGGCTGCCATCGTCCTGAATTGCTGGCGGGGTTGGCGCGCGTTGCCATGGCGAGCGCGGGCGGTTTCTTCGACGGTTTCGGCGAAGGGAGCTGATGCGATGGTGACGATCAACACGCGGCTGGGCCAGGTACGGGGCATCGACCGGCCCGGATCGATGTCGTTTCTAGGGCTGCCCTATGCCGCGCCGCCGGTCGACGAGCGACGCTGGCTGCCGCCTGCCCCGGCATCCCCTTGGTCGGGCGTGTTCGACGCGACGCAGCATCCCAATCGCAGCTTCCAGTTGCCCTTCCCGCAATCGCTGCGCCGGGGCGACATCCCCGGCGCGATGAGCGAGGACATGCTCTACCTCAACGTCCACACCCCCGCCGCCGCCGGCAAGCGGCGGCCGGTGCAGGTTTATATCCATGGCGGGGGCTTTACCGTCGGGTCGGCCAATGATTTCGATCCCACGCCTTTTGCGCGCAAGCATGATGTGGTGATGGTGGCGATCAATTACCGGCTGGGATCGTACGGTTTTCTCGACCTCAGCCGGTTCGGCCCTGACTATGTCGGCAGCGGCAGCCTGGGCTTTCAGGATCAAATCGCCGCCCTGCGCTGGGTGGCCGAAAACATCGCCGATTATGGCGGCGATCCGGACAATGTCACGATCAGCGGGGTTAGCGCGGGGGCCGGATCGGTAATCGCGCTGATGGGGGCACCTAGCGCCAAGGGCCTGTTTCACAAGGCAATTGCCTTCAGCCCCGGCGAAATCGCCCCCAGCGCGCCCGATTTCATCACGCCCTTTGCGGCGGCCTTTGGCATGAGCGAGGTTGGGTTCTTCGACCATCTTCGCGGCCTTTCTGGCGAAGACCTGTTCAAACTCCAGTCGGAGGGCAGCATGGCTGCGGTCACGGCCGTCGACGGCACGGTCGTCGTTTCGCCGTGCCACGACGCGATCCGGAATCGCGTCAATCCCGTGCCGTTGATCATCGGTGCGTGCATCGATGAGGGCACAATGCTGACCCCTGCCGTTGAGGAAGCGGGGCTTGAGGGGCTAGCGCAGATCCTAGCCGGCATCGCTGTGACGATCGGCGCGGGCAATGGCGACCGCTATATGCGCTTCCTTGATACGCTGATTCCGGGCGGCAGTTTGCGCGAACGGATGACGCGGCTGTGGTATGATTATTTCCGATCGCCCACGGTCCGCGCGGCGGATGCCTGTGCGGCGATCGGCATGCCAGCCTGGGTCTACAGCTTCGAAGTGCCGACCGAGCATCAGTATGGGCCAACCCACGCCAGCGACATGCCGTTTTCCTTCAATTTGTTCGACGATGAGGAGGTGGAGGAAGGAGCGATGCTCGCCTTCCATCCGAACAACGCCGTCAACCGCAGGCTGATGGATTTGTGGACCGATTGCTTCGCCCGCTTCATGCGTACCGGCGACCCGAACGGCGGTGATCTGCCCAATTGGCCGATCTATGCCGCCGACACCCGCCCCACCATGGTGCTGCGCGACCGTGCCTTTGTGGTCGGAAATCTGGATAGCGAAGCGGCGCTACTGGCCTATGGTCTGGGTCACGCTAGGGGATGACGCGATAACATGGCCATTGCCAAACTGCTGATCGCCAACCGGGGGGAGATCGCGATCCGCATCGCGGCGGCGGCCGCCGATCTCGGCATTTCGACGCTGGCGGTGCACAGCGCGGACGACGCCCAGTCGCTGCATTGCTTCAAGGCGGACGCAAGCGCGTTGCTACCCGGTACGGGCGCGGCGGCGTATCTCGATATCGCGCAGATGATCGCGGTCGCGCAGGCGCATGGGTGCGATGCGGTCCATCCCGGCTATGGTTTCCTCTCGGAAAATGCCGATTTCGCGCGCGCCTGCGCGGCGGCGGGAATCGTCTTTGTCGGGCCCTCGGCCGACGCGCTCGATCTTTTTGCCAACAAGGCCAACGCGCGCGCGCTCGCCGAGCGCAGCGGCGTGCCGGTGATGCCGGGCTCGGGCGGCGGCGTAACGCTGGCCGAGGCGCAGGCCTTTTTCGGCGGGTTGGGCGGCGGCGCGCCAGTGATGATCAAGGCAGTCGCGGGCGGCGGCGGGCGCGGGATGCGGATCGTCTCGCGCGGCGACGATATCGCCGATGCCTATGCCGCCTGTCAGGCCGAGGCGCGGCTCGCCTTTGGCGACGACGCGCTGTTCGTCGAACGCTTCATGCCGCGCGCGCGGCATATCGAGGTGCAGATCGTTGCGGATGGCCAGGGCGGGGTGATCCATTTGGGCGAGCGCGAATGCTCGCTGCAGCGCCGCAACCAGAAGATCGTCGAAATCGCGCCGTGCCCCGATCTCTCGCCGCTGCTGCGCGACAAGATCACGGCAGCGGCGGTACGGCTGGCAAGCGCGGCGGATTATCGCAACATCGGCACCTTTGAGTTTCTGGTCGATGCCGAGGCGATGCGCGACCGGCCCGATGACGCTGACTTTTTCTTTCTGGAGGCTAACCCCCGCATACAAGTCGAACATACCATTACCGAAGAGGTGATGGACATGGATCTGGTCCAGACCCAGCTGCGGATCGCGTCGGGCGCGTCGCTCGAACAGCTGGGTCTCGATCGCCCGGCAGGCCCGCGCGGCTTTGCGCTGCAGGCGCGGATCAACATGGAGGTCATGACCGCAGCGGGTGAGGCGCGGCCATCGCTTGGCGTGATCGGCAGTTATGCGCTGCCGTCCGGGCGCGGGGTGCGGGTCGATGGCTATGGCTATGCTGGCTATGCGATCAATCCGCGCTACGACAGCCTGCTCGCCAAGCTGATCGTCCATGTGCCGGGCGAGGATGTTTCCGCACTGCTGGCCAAGGCGCGGCGCGCGCTAGGCGAATGCCGCATCACCGGCGTCGAGACTAACATCGCCTTCCTGCAGGCGCTGCTCGCGCGGCCCGAGCTGGCGGGAGGTGGGGCCTATACCCGGTTCGTCGACGATCATCTGCCCGCGCTGGTCGCAGCGGCGGGCGAGTTGCCCCAGGCCCGCCACGCGCCCGATGCCGAAGCAGTTACCTCGCCGGCTGGCGCGGTGATCGATATTGATCTTTCGCCCGGATCGGTGCTGGTCGAGGCGCCGATGCAGGGGCTGATCGTTGGGCTTGAGGTGGCACCCGGCGACCGCGTGACGCGGGGCCAGATGCTCGCCACGATGGAAGCGATGAAGATGGTGCACGCCATCGCCGCGCCCCGCGCCGGCATCGTTGCGCAGATTGGTGTCACCCTCGGGCAGATCGTGATGGCCGATGTGCCGTTGCTCGTGATTGAGGCGGACGAGGATGACAGCGGCGACATCACGGCGGACGAGACTGTGATTGACCCCGATCATATCCGCCCCGATCTCGCCGAGCTGAACGCCCGCCGCGCGCTGGGGATGGATGATGCGCGCCCCGATGCCGTCGCCCGGCGGCGCAAGACCGGGCAGCGCACCGCGCGGGAGAATATCAACGATCTGTGCGATGCGGGCAGCTTCGTCGAATATGGCGCACTCGCCATCGCCAGCCAGAAAAAGCGGCGTACGCTCGACGATCTGATCCGCAACACGCCGGCCGATGGCATCATCACCGGCATCGGCCAAATCAACGGCGCGGACTTTGGCGAGGCGGCGAGCCAGTGTGCGGTGCTGTCCTATGATTATACCGTGATGGCGGGGACGCAGGGCCACCACACCCACCGCAAGAAAGACCGGCTGTTCGATCTGGCCGAGCGGCAGCGCTTGCCCGTCATCCTGTTCAGCGAGGGTGGTGGCGGGCGGCCGGGCGATATCGATATCATCGCGGTGACGGGGCTGGAGGTGCCATCCTTCCAGATACTCGCGCGGCTGAGCGGGCTGGTGCCGCTGGTGGGCATCAATTCCGGGCGTTGCTTTGCAGGCAATGCGGCGCTGCTCGGCTGCTGCGATGTCATCATCGCAACCGAGAACAGCACGATCGGCATGGGCGGCCCGGCAATGATCGAGGGCGGCGGGCTGGGCGTCTATGCGCCTGACGAGGTCGGGCCGATGTCGGTGCAGGTGCCCAATGGCGTCGTCGACATCGCGGTAAAGGACGAGGCGGAGGCGGTCGCGGTGGCGCGACAATATCTGTCCTATTTCCAAGGCACCAAGACGCAGTGGGAGGCCCCCGACCAGCGCATCCTGCGCCGCCTGATCCCTGAAGACCGGGTGCGCGCCTATGACGTCCGCAGCGTGATTGCGGGCCTTGCCGACACTGGCAGCGTGCTGGAAATCCGCAAAGGCTATGGCCAGGGCATCCTGACCAGTTTTGCCCGGATCGAGGGGCGGCCGATCGGCATCATCGCCAACAACCCGCTGCATCTGGGCGGCGCGATCGATGCGCCCGCCGCCGACAAGGCGTCGCGCTTCATGCAATTGTGCGACGCGCATGATATTCCGCTGCTGTCGCTGTGCGACACGCCGGGCTTCATGGTGGGACCGGAAAGCGAGAAGACCGCGCCGGTGCGTCGCTTTGCCCGCCTGTTCGTGACGGCGGCGGGGATGACCATTCCGGTGATGGCGATCGTGTTGCGCAAGGCGTACGGGCTGGGTGCAATGGCAATGCTGGCGGGGCAATCGAAGATGCCCGATTTCACGATCAGCTGGCCCAATGGCGAATTTGGCGGGATGGGGCTGGAGGGTGCGATCAAGCTTGGCCTGCGCAAGGAGCTGGAAGCGATCGAGGACCTCGACGCGCGCGAGGCCTATTACCGCAAGCAGGTTGCTGCCGCCTATGCGTTCGGCAAGGCCGCCAATGCCGCCGCGCATTTCGAGATCGACGATGTGATCGACCCGGCGGACAGCCGCCGCTGGATTATGAGTGTGCTCCGCGCACGCCCGCCGGTGGGGCCGCGAACGGCCAAGAAACGCAGCCATATCGACACCTGGTAAGGGCGGCGCGCGCTCTGTCGCGATTCCCTTGGTCGGTCGTCATGTTTCGCCAGCGACGGCGGGGGCGGCGTTTCATAGATCGCTTGAGCGTCGTCCGTCGATTGGAGTCACTATCGTCCGTTCGGGCTGAGCTTGTCGAAGCCCTGCCTTGTTCTTCGGGCGACGGGCGCTGCGGCACGGAGAAAAAGGCAGCCCTTCGACAAGCTCAGGGCAAACGGATTTGAATTGCGGCACGATGCGCTGAGCAACGGGATGGTGGAAGGATAAGCGGCCAGTGAATTTCGACTTTTCCGAAGAACAGGAAATGCTGCGCGGTGAGGTGCGGCGCTTTCTGGCCGACAAAGCAACCAGCGCCGTGGTGCGCGGCGTGCTCGAGTCCGAGCAGGCTTTTGATGCGGCATTGTGGCAGGAAATAGGGGCGCTGGGCTGGGCGGGAGTGGCGATTCCCGAGGAATTTGGCGGGCTGGGACTCGGTTATCTCGAGCTGTGCGTGATCGCCGAGGAACTTGGTCGCTCGCTTGCGCCGGTGCCGTTTGCGTCGAGCATTTATCTGGCAGCGGAGGCGCTACTGCAGTTCGGAAGCGATGACCAGAAGCGGACCTGGTTGCCGAAACTGGCGACGGGTGAGGCGATTGGCGCGCTGGCGCTGGCCGAGGGGGCCGGAGCTCCGTCATGGAGCAGGTTGCAGGTGGCGGCTTCGGGCGCGGGTGATGCGTGCCGGATCAATGGCACCAAATGGCCGGTGCTTGATGGGCTGGCCGCTGATATCGCGATTGTCGCCGCAAATGGCGCGGATGGCTTCGGCCTGTATCTGGTCGAGCAGGACCAGCCCGGCGTCACCCGCGTGGTCGAGCCGGGGATCGACGACAGCCGCAAGCTCGCGCGCCTCACCTTCACCGATGCGGTCGCGCAGAAGCTGGCGGGGGGAGAGGTGGCGCTTCAGACCTTGCTCAACCGCGCCGCCATCCTGTTCTCGTTCGAGCAACTCGGCGGGGCGGATGCGGCGCTCGCGATGGGCGTCGCCTATGCCAAGGAGCGCTTCGCCTTTGGCCGCGCGATCGGATCATTCCAGGCGATTAAGCACAAGCTAGCCGATCTGTTCTCCGAACTCGAGCTGGCGCGCTCCAACTGCTACTATGCGGCCTGGGCGCTTTCTACCGACGATGCCAGTCTGGACGAGGCTGCCGCCGTCGCAATGATCGGGGTCACCCGCGCCTATTTCAACTGCGCGAAGGAGAATATCCAGGTCCATGGCGGCATGGGGTTCACCTGGGATCTGGACGGCCATCTCCATTATCGCCGCTCGCGGCTGCTGGGCGGCATCATCGGCGGACCGGCGCGCTGGCGCGAACAGCTGATCCGCGTGCTCGAACGCAGCAACAGCGTCGCGGCCTGAGGGAAGGGACACAAGATGAACTTCGACGACACCCCCGAGGAAGCCGCCTACCGCGCCAAGGCGCGCGCCTGGATCGCCGACAACAAGTTCGATTTCCGCAACTTTCCCCGCGCCCGCGACGGGTTCGACACGATCCGTGAGTGGCAGAGGATCAAACAGGAAGCGGGCTGGGGCTGCCTCCACTGGCCCAAGCAATATGGCGGGCAGGACGCGACGCCGATCCAGAATGTGATCTTCTCGCAGGAGGAGGAAGCGGCGGGGATCAGCATCCTTTCGGTCGCCAACAGCATCACGATCGGCATGGCAGCGGCGACCATCATCCATTGCGGCACCCAGGCGCAAAAGGGCCGTCATCTGATGCGGATCGCGCGCGGTGAGGAAATCTGGTGCCAATTGTTCAGCGAACCCGTCGCCGGATCGGACCTAGCCGGCATCAAGACCCGCGCGGTGCGCGATGGCGATGACTGGGTGGTCAATGGGCAGAAGGTGTGGACCAGCTACGCCCATTTCGCCGACTGGGCGATTCTGGTCACCCGCAGCGACCCGACCGTCCCCAAACACAAGGGGCTGACATACTTCCTGCTCGATATGAAATCGCCGGGGGTTGAGGTGCGGCCGATCAAGCAGGCGTCGGGCGGCAGCGATTTTAACGAGGTGTTTTTAGACAATGTCCGCATTCCCGACGCCAACCGGGTCGGCGACGAAGGCGATGGCTGGCGGGTCGCGCTGACGACGCTGATGAATGAGCGGGCGGCGATTTCCAGCGTGTTCCCCACCAATTTCGACGATGTCTGGCGCATCGCCCGCGAAACCCCGCGCGGTGACGGGATGGCGATCGACGATGGCGCGGTGCGGAGCCTGCTTGCCGATTGGTATGTCTGGCACCGGGGCCTCAAGAATTTCAGTCTGCGCCTGCAATCGGCGATTTCGCAGGGCAAGACGCCGGGACCGGAAGCATCGGCCGGCAAGCTGATGCTCGCCGCGCAACGCCAGCAATATTTGTCGGACGCAATCGACCTGCTCGACATGGGCGGCGGCGCGCTGGCAAGCGGGCAGGACAAGGGGCTGCACTTCGCCTTTCTGCGCGTGATCGGCAACCGCATCGAAGGTGGCAGCGACGAGGTGCTGCGCAACATCATCGGTGAACGTGTGCTGGGCCTGCCGCCCGAGCCTCGCATGGACAAGGGCATGGCGTTCAGCGCGATTCCGACGGCCCTGTAGCAGCACGACTTAGCAGCAAGACTCAGCGGCACGAAATCCCGGCATCATTGGCGCGGTTTGCCAGCCACGCCACCGTGCGGTGCTGCTACCCCAATGGTCTGTTGATGCCGCCTGCCCGGTCGGCCCCGCGAGGACCATGATGTCGAGCCACGCCTATATCTATGACGCGATCCGGACGCCGCGCAGCAAGGGCAAAGCCGACGGCACGCTGCATGAGGTGAAGCCGATCGCGCTGGCTGCCGGGCTGCTCAACGAACTGCAGGCGCGGCATGATTTCGACACGGCCTGCGTCGACGATGTGATCCTGGGCTGCGTTACCCCGGTCAAGGACCAGGGCACCAACATCGCCAAATGCGCGGTGCAATATGCCGGTTGGGACGACAGCGTCGCCGGGGTCCAGCTCAATCGCTTCTGCGCGTCGGGGCTGGAAGCGGTCAATATCGCCGCGCAGAAGGTCATTTCCGGCTGGGAGCAGCTGATCGTCGCCGGCGGCGTGGAGAGCATGTCGCGGGTGCCGATGGGTTCGGATGGCGGGGTGGTGGTGTTCGATCCCGAATATCTGATGGGGCAGGTTGCCACGCCGCAGGGCGTCGGCGCCGATCTGATCGCGACGATTGAGGGCTGGGACCGCGAGGATGTCGATGCGTTCGCGGTCGAATCGCAGCGCCGCGCGGCGCATGCACGCGACAGCGGCTATTTCGATCGATCGGTCGTGCCGGTGAAGGACCGCAACGGGGTGACGATCCTGGAGCGCGACGATTTCATCAAGCCCGAGACGAGCATGCAGGGGCTGACCCGGCTCAAGCCCTCCTTCGCCTATGCCGCCACCAACGGGATGGATGCGACCGCGCTGTCGAAATATCCGCAGCTCGACCGGATCAACCATGTCCATCACGCGGGTAATGCATCGGGCATCGTCGATGGGGCGGCGACCGTGCTGATCGGCTCCGAGCAGATCGGCCAGCAACTGGGGCTGGAGCCGCGCGGGCGGATTGTCGCCGGGGTCATCATCGCGAACGAACCGACGATCATGCTGACCGGGCCCGGCCCATCGGCGGAAAAGTGCCTGAAGGTGGCGGGCCTGACCAAGGCCGATATCGATTTGTGGGAAATCAACGAGGCATTTTCGTCCGTGGCGATGCGCTACATGCGCGATCTCGACATCGATGCCGAAGTAACCAACGTCAACGGCGGCGCGATCGCCATGGGGCATCCGCTTGGCGCGACCGGGGCGGTATTGCTCAGCACGATGCTCGATGAACTTGAGCGACGCGGGCTGAAGCGCGGCATGGTGTCGATGTGCGTCGGCGGCGGCATGGGCATTTCTACGATCATCGAGCGGCTGTGATGGCGAGGCTGGACCCAGTGATATGACGGCATTTCCCTACACCACCGACCAGGACGGCATCGCCACGATTCTGATCGACATGCCCGGCACGGTGAACGTCATGAACGACGCCTTCACGATGGGCATGGCGGAAACCTTCGCGACGATTGCGCAGGATGCGGCGGTGACCGGGGTGGTGCTGGCATCGGCCAAGCCGACTTTCTTTGCCGGGGGCGACGTGAAGGGCATGTCGGCAGCGCCCAAGGGTGGGTTCAACCAGCTGATTACCGAGGGCATCGCGCGGGGCCGCACGATGATCCGCGCGATGGAGCGACTGAAAGTGCCGGTCGTCGCCGCGATCAACGGCGCGGCGCTGGGCGGCGGTTATGAGCTGACACTGGCGGCGAATTACCGGGTAGCGTGGGACGACAAGTCGGTGCTGATCGGCCTGCCCGAGGCAACGCTCGGCCTGCTGCCCGGCGGCGGCGGCATCGTCCGAATGACCAAGAAATTCGGCATCCAGAAGGCGCTGCCCTATTTGCTGGAAGGGCGGATCATGCCGGCCGCGCAGGCGCATGCTGAGGGGTTGATCGACGAACTCGCCCCGACGCTCGGCGAGCTGATCCCGCGCGCCAAGGCATGGATCTTGGCGCACAAGGATGCTCCCGAATCAGCGATCCAGCCCTGGGACCGGCCGGGCTATGTCATTCCGGGTGGCGATCTCAACAGCCCGGCGGTGCGCGGGTTTGTGCATCAATTTGCGTTCAAGCTGTTCGAGCAAACGCGCGGCCTGCTGCCCAACAAGCAGCTAATCTTCGACATCGCCGTCGAATCGCTCAAGCTCGATCTCGACACGGCGCTCAAGATCGAGGGGCGCGGGCTGGTGACGTTGATCGTATCGCCAATCGGCAAGAACATGATGAGCGCCAATTTCCTGCAGATGGGCGAGATCAGGCGCGGGGTGAGCCGTCCCAAGGGGTTTGATCGCACTACCGTCAGCCGCATCGGCGTGATCGGTGCCGGGATGATGGGGCAGGGCATCGCTTATTCGGCGGCAATGGCCGGCGTGGCGGCGGTGCTCAAGGACGTGTCGCTGGCCGCCGCCGAGCGCGGCAAGGGCTATAGCGCGGCGTTGCTCGACAAGGCGGTGGCCAAGGGCAAGATCGACGAAGCGCGGCGGCAGGCCGTGCTCGACCTGATTACGCCGACCGAAGACACCGCCGATCTGGCGGGGTGCGAACTGATTATCGAGGCGGTGTTCGAAAAGCTCGAGCTGAAGCATCAGGTGACGAAAGACACCGAGGCGCAACTGGCCGAAGGCGGAGTATGGGCGAGTAACACCTCGACACTGCCGATCAGCATCTTGGCCAGCGCAGCCACCGATCCGTCGCGCTTCGTCGGGCTGCACTTCTTCTCGCCGGTCGACAAGATGCCGCTGGTGGAGATCATCCGGGGCGAGGCGACCAGCGATGCCGCGCTCGCCAAGGCCTTTGATTTCGTCAAGCAGATCAAGAAGACGCCGATCGTCGTCAGCGACAAGGTCGGCTTCTTCACCTCGCGCACGATCGGCGCGCAGCTATGGGAGGGGATCGAGCTGGTCGCGGAAGGGGTGCACCCGATCCGCGTCGACAATCTCGCCAAGGCATTCGGCATGCCGGTCGGCCCACTGACGCTGCACGACGAGATCAGCCAGCGTCTGTCGGCCGAGGTGCAGGAAACGCAGCTTGCGATGGGACTGATCAAGGAAAGCGACAATCCGCGCACAGCGGCCACCGCCCTCGTCCGCGAGCTGGTCGCGCAAGGGCGCGGCGGGCGGCATTATGGCGGCGGCTATTATGACTATGATGCGGGCGGCAAGCATATCTGGCCTGAGCTGGTCAGCCGCTATTATCGCGCCGACCTGACGATCAGCGATGACGATATCAAGGACCGAATGCTGTTCAGTGCGGTGATCGAAAGCTTGAAATGCCTGGAGGAAAGCGTGCTGCACACGGTGGCGGAGGGCAATATCGGCTCACTGATGGGGATTGGCGCGCCGGCTTGGACCGGGGGCTATATCCAGTTCGTGAATACGTACGGCCTTCAGCATTTCATTGATCGCTGTGCCGAGCTCGCCGATCGCTATGGTGATCGGTTCCGTGCCCCTGCGATCGTGGCGGAGAAGTTGGCCGCCGGAGCAAGCTTCAGTTGAGTGAAGCTGGCCGCCTTGTCATCGATTCGGCAGGCGTCGGGCGGTACACGCGCGCCAACACCGAATTGCTTGATGCGCGGCGGGTGCTTGGCTTCACGGCGGGGCTCGGCGAGATCGGCGATGCGTTACTGAGCGGGGACGAGCCGCTGGTGCATCCCGGCATGGCCTTCGCCCTCCAGTTCAACGCGCAAGGATTTCCGGGGGCAAGCACCGCAAGCGGATCGGCCGAGGCGTGGCTGGGGGCGGTGCATGCGGAAACCGATTTGCGGCTCCACCAGCCGTTTCGGACGGGACAGGCGATCACGACACAGGGTCGCGTCGTCGCGCGGCGGCACATCCGCTCGGGCGTCTATAATGTCGAGCGCTACCGCATGGTCGACGATGCCGGTGCGCTGATCGCCGAGGTCGATTTCAACCTGATCATTCGCGGTGCCGCGCTGAGCGGGGGCGATGTCGATCTCGATCCGCCGCCGCCGCGCCCGCAACCGCCTGAGGCGGTCGAGCCCGAAGCGCGCATCGCGCTGTTCGTGCCCCGCCGCGCGCTGCACCATTACACCGCCAGTTCGGGCATCTATGCGCCGATCCACACCGACCGCCGTGTCGCGGTGCGCGCTGGTTTTGCCGACATCATCCTGCACGGTAGCGCGACCAAGTCGATCGCGCTGTCGGTAATCATCGCGCGCTGCTTCGACGGCGACCCGACGCGGATCACCCGCCTCTATGGTCAGCTCCGCTCGGTCGTGTTTGCCGATACCAGCATTACCGTCGAAATCCTGGCACAAGTGCGCTCGGGCGATGAGACGCAGGTGTTTTTCCGGGTGCTCAATCAGGATGGCGACGCGGCGGTGGCCAATGGGTTGATCATCGGGCGGGCAGGGGACACGCCATGACAGCGATACGCTTTGACGACCGCGTTGTGGTCATCACCGGCGGTGGCGGCGGACTCGGGCGATCCTATGCGCTGGAATTCGCCGCGCGCGGCGCGAAAGTAGTGGTCAACGATCTGGGCGCGGACATTCGGGGCGCTGGGCAGAGCGTGACGTCCGCCGATCTGGTCGTGGCGGAAATCCGCGCGATGGGCGGCACCGCCATTGCCAACTATGACTCGGTCGAAGAGGGTGACCGGATCATCGCTACCGCAATCCAAGCGTTTGGGCGCGTCGATGTGCTGATCAATAATGCCGGGGTGCTGCGCGACCTGAGCTTCAGGAAAATGACCGACGAGGATTGGGAGCGGGTCTATCGCGTCCATCTCTTTGGCGCGTTCAAGGTGACCAAGGCGGCTTGGACCCATATGCAGGCGCAGAGTTACGGTCGTATCGTCAACACCGCTTCGGCGGCGGGCATCTATGGCAATTTCGGGCAGGCCAATTACTCGGCAGTGAAGCTCGGGCTCGTCGGCTTTACCAAGACGCTGGCGATCGAGGGAGCGGCCAAGAACATCACCGTGAACGCGATCGCGCCGATCGCGGGCTCGCGCTTACTCGAGACGATATCTGCCCCGGAAATGGTCGAGGCGCTGAAGCCTGAATATGTGACTCCGCTCGTCGTGCGGCTGTGCGCGGAACATAATCAGGAAAGCGGATCGCTGTTCGAGCTGGCGGCGGGGTGGATGGCGAAGCTGCGGTGGGAACGGACGCGCGGCGTATCGTTCGATCCAGCCACGCAGATTACGGTGGAGGCGGTCGATGACGCCTGGGACCAATTGTGCAACTTCGACGAAAGCGATCACCCGGCAACAGTGCGCGAGGCATCAGCGCCGGTGATCGCCAATCTCAGCAGGGTCGATTGATGTCGAACCAAGCCAAGCGACCATCGCGTTTCGGAGATCGGAGATGACCGAGCCCATGGGAAAGCGCGCGGCCG
Source organism: Sphingomonas sp. (assembly GCA_019744885.1). Lineage (GTDB taxonomy): Bacteria > Pseudomonadota > Alphaproteobacteria > Sphingomonadales > Sphingomonadaceae > Sphingomonas. The sequence continues at coordinate 5,440 of JAIETY010000068.1, read as the reverse complement.
AACGCGAAATGCGCTATGTTCAGGCCAATCGCGACCGGGTGCCGACCGTCGGCCCCGATGATCCCGCGACGATTGCCTCGCTGATCGATGCGCAGGTCGCGATCCGGCCCGATGCGGTCAAAATCGTTACGCAGGACAGCGAAACGACCTGGCGCGAGTTTCAGAAACTGGCCAACCGCGTGTCCAACCTGTTGCTCGCGCGCGGTGTCGCCAAGGGCGATGCGGTTGCGCTCAACATGGACAATAGCGTCTTGTTTCTGGCGAGCGTGGTCGGGATCAGCCGGATTGGTGCCGTGGTTGGGCTGATCAACACCAATCTGGTCGGCACGCCGTTGATCCACTGCGTCGGGCAGATCGAGGCGCGGGTGAGCATAGTCGATGGCCGGGCATTGGCCGCGATCACCGCCTGCGCCGACGATTACCGCAAGGCGGTGCCCAAGGGTGCTGAGGTCATTTATTTTGGTGTGGGCCAAACTCAGGCGCATGACTGGTTCATTGATGGCGACGCTTTACTGGCAAACGCTTCGGACGACATGCCGGTGTGCGAGCCGGTGCTAGGACGCGATTGGGCGCTGTACATCTTCACCTCGGGCACAACCGGCCTCCCCAAGGCGACGATCATCACCCACCAGAAATTCTATTATGGTGCGGCGGGCAATGCCGTGTTCGGCCTGCGCGCCCGCCCGCACGACCGGGTTTATAACTGCCTGCCGCTCTATCATGGCACCGGCCTGATGGTCGGGTGGGGCGGCTGCATCTTCGCCGGCTGCTCGATGTTCCTGCGACCCAAATTCTCGGCATCGGCGCTGATCCGCGAAGCAAACCAGTATAACTGCAACATCCTGGTCTATATCGGCGAGCTGTGCCGCTATCTGCTGAGCACGCCGGAAGACCCGCTCGATCGCAAGACGCGGATTACGCGCGCCGTCGGCAACGGCTTGCGGCCCGATATCTGGAAACCCTTCAAGAAGCGCTTTGGCCTCAGGCGGATTACCGAATTCTGGGGCGCCAGCGAGGCCAATGGCGGTTTCATGAACGTCTTCAACAAGGACGAGACAATCGGCATGACGGGCGCGACGTGCCGCCTTGTTGAGTATTCGACTGAGGATGCAACGGCCGTGCGCGGCGATGACGGCTTCTTGACATTGGTACCGCCGGGCGAGCCCGGACTGCTGTTGTTCGAAGTGAGCCCGACCAGCGCGACATCCTTCGACGGCTACAAGAACAAGGAACAGTCGGAAACCAAGCTGATCCGCGATGCCTTTGTGAAGGGCGATTGCTGGTTCAACAGCGGTGACTTGTTGCGACAGGTCGATGTCGGCTTCGCCTTTGACATTCCGCATTACCAGTTCGTCGACCGGCTGGGCGATACCTATCGCTGGAAGGCGGAGAATGTCTCGACCAACGAGGTTGCCGAGGTGCTCTGCCAGTTCGACCAGATTGATATCGCGTGCGTCTATGGCGTCTCGGTACCGGGGACGGACGGCAAGGCCGGCATGGCGGCGGTGGCGCTGGCCACCGGTGTGGGCGCGCTCGATCTCGACCGGTTCGCGCACTATGTCGAAGGTACGCTGGCGCATTATGCGCGGCCTGTGTTCATCCGGGTGAGCGAAGGGCTGGAGCTGACGGGCACGCACAAGCTCGTCAAGACCCGGGTGGTCGAGGAGGGTTATGACCCTGCCAAGGTCACCGAGCCGCTGTTCATGCTCGACCCGAAGGCGCGGCGCTACGTGCCGGTCGATGCTGCGCGATATGCCGAGATTATGGCGGGGCGTTCGGGTTACTGATCGGGCCTGAAGGGCGCGACGGGTGTAAGGAAGAGACAATGACGGGGCCGTTGCAGGGATTTCGCGTGATCGAGTTGGGCGGCATTGGGCCGTCGCCCTATTGCGGGATGCTGCTCGGCGATCTGGGGGCTGATGTCATCCGGATCGAGCGCGCATCGGAGCCCGGCGACACGCCGATCCGCAACGATCCCCACAGCCGCAACCGCCGGTCGATTGCGCTCAACCTGAAATCACCCGAGGCGATCGAGCTGGTGCTGAAGCTGCTCGACAGCGCCGATGCCTGTACCGAGGGGTTTCGCCCCGGTGTTGCCGAGCGGCTGGGCTTCGGGCCCGATGTCGCGCTCGCCCGCAATCCCCGGCTGGTTTATGGGCGGATGACGGGGTGGGGGCAGGATGGCCCGCTGGCGCAGGCACCCGGGCACGACATCAATTATGTCGCGCTGACCGGTGCGCTCCACGCGATCGGCCCGGTCGGCGGCAAGCCGGTGGTGCCGCTCAACCTGCTCGGCGATTTCGGCGGGGGCGGGCTGTTCCTGGCGTTCGGTATTCTCGCCGCACTTCTTGAGGCGAAGCAATCGGGCAAGGGGCAGGTGATCGATGCGGCGATGGTCGATGGCGTCTCGTCGCTGATGTCCGCTTTCACCTTCTACCGCGCGGTGGGGCTGTTCAACGACGACCGGCCGGGCACCGCGCCGCTGGCGGGGGGCGCGCATTATTACGACAGCTACGAGACCAGCGACGGCAAATATATCAGCATCGGGTCGCTCGAGCCCGAATTCTACAAGGCGCTGATCGAGGAACTGGCGCTCGATCCGGCGTTGTTCGCTGACGCGGTGTTCCGCCCGCGCGCGCAGGACGACCCGCGCTGGCCCGAGTTGAAGGCGATTGTCGCCGCCAAGTTCTTCGAGAAGACGCGTGACGAATGGTGCGCGCAGTTGGAAGGGGGGCAGGTTTGCTTTGCGCCAGTGCTGACGCATGAAGAGGCGCAGCATCACCCGCACAATGTCGCGCGCGGGGTTTATGTCGATGTCGGCGACCATCGCCAGAATGCGCCCGCGCCGCGCTTCAGCCGGACGCCGCCGGCACCGCCCCGGCCACCGCGCCACAAGGGCGAGGATAATCGCGCTGTGCTCGCCGAGCTCGGCATCGATGATGCGGCCTTCGACCGACTGGTTGCGGCGAAGATCGTGACATGAACGTATATCAATCAGGGGCAGACAGATTATGGCGTTGAAGACCCGCTTCACCGAAGCCTTTGGCATCGAACATCCGATCGTCCAGGGCGGCATGCAATGGGTGGGAAAGGCCGAGCTGGTCGCCGCCGTCGCCAATGCCGGCGCACTGGGCCTGATCACCGCGCTGACGCAGCCGACGCCCGAGGCGCTGACCAAGGAAATCGCCCGGACGCGCGACATGACCGACAAGCCGTTCGGCGTGAATTTGACGATTCTGCCGACCATCGTGCCGCCGCCTTATGCCGAATATCGCCAGGCGATCATCGAGGCGGGGATCACCATTGTCGAAACGGCGGGCTACAAGCCGCAGGAGCATGTCGATCATTTTAAGCAGCATGGCATCAAGGTGATCCACAAATGCACGGCCGTCCGCCACGCGCTGTCGGCGGAGCGGATGGGGGTGGATGCCATCTCGATCGACGGCTTCGAATGCGCCGGGCATCCGGGCGAGGATGACGTGCCGGGGCTGGTGCTGATCCCGGCGGCGGCGAACAAGGTGTCGATCCCCATGCTCGCCTCGGGCGGGTTTGGTGACGGGCGCGGGCTGGTCGCGGCGCTGGCGCTGGGGGCGGACGGCATCAACATGGGCACGCGCTTCTGCGTCACGCAGGAGGCGCCGATCCATCAGAGCTTCAAGAACCAGATGGTCGCCAACGACGAGCGGCAGACCGACATCATCTTCCGCACGCTCCACAATTCGGCGCGGGTGATGCGCAACGAGATCAGCCAGCAGGTGATTGCCATCGAACGGGCTGGGGGCGCGACATTCGATGATGTCCGTCCGCTGGTGGCGGGGGTGCGTGGCCAGAATGCGATGGCCAATGGCGATGTCGATGGCGGCATCTGGTCGGCGGGCATGGTGCAGGGGCTGATCGACGACATCCCGACGGTGAAGGAACTGATCGATCGCATCATGGCCGAGGCGGAGGCGATCATTGCCGCGCGGCTGAGCGGCATGATGCAGCGCTGACCCGGCCCAACTCGAAAGCACAAACGACAATGGCCGATATTCGATCTCCCTGGCGTGACCAAGAACTCGACCTTTTCCGAGATTCGCTGCTTCGCTTCATCGAACGCGAGGTGACGCCGAACGAGCAACGCTGGCGCGCGCAGAAGCATGTCGATCGCGATTTCTGGCGGCTGGCGGGCGAAACCGGGTTCCTGTGCACCGATATCCCCGAAGCCTATGGCGGGATGGGTGCCGATTTCCGTTATGAAGTCGTGCTGTCGGAGGAGTTGACCAAGGCCAACAGCACCTCCTGGGGCCGCGCGGTCCACAGCATCCTCGCCAATTACATCGCCCGCCACGGCACCGAGGCGCAGAAGCACCGCTATCTGCCCGCGATGGCGCGCGGCGAGATGATCGGCGCGATCGCGATGACCGAACCAGCGGCGGGATCGGACCTGCAATCGATCCAGACCCGCGCGATCAAGGATGGCGACGACTATGTCATCACCGGCAGCAAGACCTTCATCACCAATGGCTATAGCGCCGACTTGATCGGGCTGGTGTGCAAGACCGACCCGAGCCTGCGTGCCAAGGGCATGTCGATCATCCTTGTCGAGACCAAGGATTTGCCGGGCTTTGCGGTCGGCAAGCTGCTCAACAAGATGGGGATGAAGGGGCAGGAGGCGACGGAACTGTTCTTCGATGGCGCGCGGGTGCCGCAATCGCAGTTGCTCGGTACCGAAGAGGGCAAGGGCTTTTTCCAGCTGATGGCCGATCTGCCCTATGAGCGCACGATGATCATGGTCCGCGCGCAGGCGGCGATCGAGGCGGCGCTGGAGATGACGGTCACGCATTGCCGCGACCGCGAGCTGTTCTCGCAGAAGCTGATCGAGATGCAGAATACGCGCTTCAAGCTCGCCGAGGTCAAGACGATCGCGACGATCGGGCGGGTGTTTCTCGATCACTGCATCGCACAATTGCACGCGGGCGATCTCGACGCGGTCACTGCGGCGATCGGCAAATTGTGGCTGGCCAACATGCAAAACGAGGTGGTCGCGGAGTGCCTGCAACTGTTCGGCGGCTATGGCTATATCATGGAGAGCCCGATCGCCGATGCCTATGTCGATGCGCGGGTGCAGACCATCTATGGCGGATCGAACGAGGTGATGAAGGAGGTTATCGCGCGCAGCCTGTGATGGCGCGGCGAGCGGAGGAAACGTTATGACGATGCTGGTGGCGCGCGAAGATGATGACGGGCTGTGCTGGCTGACGCTCAACCGGCCTGACAAGCTCAATGCGCTGACGGTCGAGCTGTTTCGCGAATTGCGCGGCCATGTCGAGGCGCTGAAAAAGGACGATAGCGTCGGCTGCGTCGTGCTGCGCGGGGCGGGGAAATGCTTTTCCGCCGGGCATGATCTGAACGACATATTGGCCGAGCAGCCCCCCTCGCGCGGGTGGCATTCGGAGAC
>JAIETY010000125.1 GCA_019744885.1 Sphingomonas sp. | reverse complement strand
GCCCCTCCCCTTCAGGGGAGGGGTTGGGGTGGGGACTTTCCGCAGGCGCCACGCTCGGTGAGACATCCCCCACCCCGGTCCCCACCCCGGAAGGGGAGGGGCGTTGGGAGTATTGATATGACAACAACGACCCGCCAGCGCCCCGCCGCGCTCAACCTGACCGCCGCTGCCGAGGCGCGGATCGCCGATCTGATGTCGCGCGCGCCCGAAGGCGCGATCGGCGTGAAGCTGTCGACGCCGCGGCGTGGCTGTTCGGGGCTCGCTTACTCGGTCGATTATGTCAGCGAGGCCAAGGCCTTCGACGAACGGATCGACACCCCCGGCGGCACCTTGTTCGTCGATGGCGGGTCGATCCTGTATCTGGTCGGCAGCCGGATGGACTGGGTCGAGGATGATTTCGCGGCGGGCTTCACCTTCGAAAACCCCAACGCGAAGGGCGCTTGCGGGTGTGGGGAGAGTTTCACCGTCTAACGGGGCAACCGTCATGACCGTTGTTTTTCTGAACGGGTGCACCTCTGCCGGAAAAACGAGTGTTGCGAGGGCGCTGCAGGAAATACTCGACCCCGCGCATGTTCGGACCGGCATCGACGATGCGTTCGCGATGCTGCCGCTTAAGCTGCACAATCATCCCGACGGCTTCTTCTTCGACCGCGATTCGCGCGGCGAAATCCGCCTTAATCATGGCCCGCTAGGCCTCGCGCTGCTGAAAGCACACGCCCGGATGGCGGCCGCGCTTGCCAGCGGGCCATCAGGGGTGATTTTGGACGAGGTTGTGCTCGAAGAAGTTCTGCGGGATGATTGGCGAGAAGCATTGGCTGACTGCGATGTGTTCATGGTTGGCGTCCATTGCGCGCTCCCTGAGCTGGAAAGGCGCGAAGTGGCGCGGGGCGATCGACTGATCGGACAGGCGCGCGGACAGTTTGATCTGGTGCATGTCGGCATGTCGTATGATCTGGAAGTGGATACGACGTCGGACACCCCTTCCGATGTCGCTTCCCGAATAGCCGATGCCTATCAGCGCTGGCGGCTCATGCGTGTTTGAGCACGCCGCTCAAGCTGATCGGCACGACGAACGCTAGCAGGAAGCCCAAGTTCATCGCGGCGTTGAGCGCGAACCCGGTGGCGATCGATAGCGTCGAGTCGACCACGAACCAGAACAACAGGCTGCCCGCGATCAATCGCCAGATCTGGGTCGCGGGCTGGCCGATCGCATGCGCGGCCTGGAACGCCGCATAAAGCGTCACGCCCCACCCGCACATCACCCCGCCGAGCACGCCGAGTGTCACTCGCGCCGCCCGATCGATCGGCAGCGGCCCCTGATTTTGCCATTCGAGCAGCAGTCGCGCCGGTGCTTCGGTAGCGGGCAGCGCGCCGCCTGCCATGATCAGCCCAAACAGGATGACGACGCCGCACATTGCGTCCAGCCATTTTCTGGAGAAGTTGCTCATGCTCGTGCTCCACCCGATCATCGGGTTGAAGCATATTTACGTAGCGCATGCTACACAAATCAGCTAGGTGACTTTTTGAGCAGCGCTGTCCGCAGGCATTCGCATACCACCTCGCCGCGCTGGTTGATCATGGCGTGCCGCCACGTCACCAGCCCGGCGTCGGGCCGCGACTTGCTGTCGCGCAGTTCGGTGACTTCGCTGGTGGCGTGCAGCGTATCGCCGATGAACACGGGCTTGGGCATCACCAATTTGTCGTAGCCGAGATTGGCGACGAGTGTGCCCATCGTCGTTTCCGCCACCGTCAGCCCGACCATCAGGCTGAAGGTGAAAGTGCCGTTGACGAGGATCTGGCCGAACTCGCTCGCGCGCGCGACCTCGGCATCGAGGTGGAGCGGTTGCGGATTGTGCGTCATCGTCGACCAGAGCAGATTGTCGGTCTCGGTGACGGTGCGATGAAGCGGGTGCTCGATTGTCTCGCCGACTTGCCATTCGTCGTAAAATTTGCCGGGCACGATTGTCTCCTGTGGCGGGCGCGTCAATGCTGGGGTCATGGACCAGCCGCCGCCGAGTGTCACGATCGTCATGGGGGTGAGCGGCTGCGGCAAGTCGACCTATGGTGCGGCGCTGGCGGCGGCGACGGGTGCGCGGTTCGTTGAGGGCGACGACCTGCACGGCGCCGCGAACATCGCCAAGATGCAGGCCGGGATTGCCCTGACCGACGATGATCGCTGGCCGTGGCTCGATCGGATCGCGGCGGCGGTCAACGCGGCGCTCTACGAGGGGGCGAGCGTCGTAGCGACCTGTTCGGCGCTGCGGCGTGCCTATCGCGACCGGCTCCGCGCGGGGATTGCGCCGCCGGTGCGGTTCGTGCTGCTCGACGTGCCGCGCGACGAACTGCGCCGACGGATGGCCGAGCGACCCGGCCACTTCATGCCGCCGCACCTTCTCGACAGCCAGCTCGCAACGCTCGAATGGCCGGGCGCCGACGAAGCGGTCGAGATCGTTCAGCCGCCCAGTGCGCCGAACCCTCTGCCGGCCGTCCAGCCGCCGTCGGCCGGGAGCACCACGCCGGACACATAGCGCGCATAGTCGCTCGCCAGGAACAGGCACACGTCGGCGACATCATCGACCGTGCCGAGCCGCCCGAGCGGCACCGCGCGCGCCGACGCCGCCTTGGCTTCGGGCGTGGGGGCGAGGCGATCCATCCCCTCGGTCCCGTCGATCGGGCCGGGCGACACCGAATTCACGCGCACGCCTTCGCGCCCCCATTCGATCGCGAGCGTCTTGGTGATCATGTCGACGCCCGCTTTCGCCGCGCAGACATGGATTTGCAGCGCCATCGGGATCCACGCCTGCGGGGCGGAGATGTTGATCACGCTCGCGCCGGGCTTGGTGAGATGCTCATAGGCGGCGCGCATGACGTGGAAGGTGCCGAGCGCGTCGATCTCCATCACCGAGCGGAAGCCGTTCGGCGAAAGCGCAGCGGCGGGGACGGGGAAATTGCCCGCCGCGCCCGAGATAAGGACGTCGATCGTGCCGCGTTCGGACCGGAAATGCTCGATCGCGGCTTTGACGGCGTCGAAATCGCGCACGTCGAGCGCGTAGCCGAGCGCCTGCTTCTCCCCGTGGAGCGCGGCGACAGCGGCGTCGACTTTGTCCTGGCTGCGGCTGGCAACGGCGAGGTTGGCGCCTGCGCGCGCGAAGGACTTGGCGATGCCGAGATTGATGCCCGACGTGCCGCCGAAGACGATGACGTTTTTGCCCGTAAAATCGAATGGCATTTGGCTCTCTCCTGCTTCTTCTTATCTCGTCACCCCGGACTTGTTCCGGGGCCCACCTTGCACCCATGACCGCCGTCGCGAATGGCGACGTGGGCCCCGGCACAAGGCCGGGGTGACGGTTTGGAGGCTATTCCACCCGCACCACCTTCACCAGCACCGTCCCCTCGCTCACCTGCGCGCCTGCGGTGGCGCCCAGTTCCTCGACCGTCCCGTCGAACGGCGCGGTCAGGCTGTGCTCCATCTTCATCGCCTCAAGCGTCACGAGCCGCTGGCCCTTGGTGACGACGTCGCCCGCCGCGACATCGACCGCGGTGACGCGGCCCGGCATGGGGGAAAGGATCGCGCCGTCGGCGGCTGAGGCGGCGGCGCTCCCATCGACGCGCTGCGTCACGAACAGCGCCTCGCCGTCAGCGAACACGACTATGCCGTCGGACAACTGGACTCCGCTGGTTTCTCGATCCTCCCAGTCGTGTGGCAGCACAACGGATGTGGCGGCGGCATCATTGCCGATCTTTAGCGCGACCCTCCGCGACGGTGGCGCGTTCAAACGGAATCCGTCGGTATCGCGCCAAGGTGTTTCACAACCATAGCGACGATTGTGTCTTACGCTGCCGTAAATGTCGCCTCGGTAACCAGCATTGTGGACCTCCCGCGAGAATAAAGTCGTCGCCGCATCATCGAGTAATCGCTGGCGGACCTCACTCGCACCGGTGAGGGCGTCTCCTGCGTTGGCGATGAAGCTGGTTGTGGCAAAGCCATCGCGGAAACTTTGGTTGACCGCGATCCGATGCAGGAAGCCGGCGTTCGTTCGCACTGGCCAGACTTCGGTTAGCGAGCAAACCTGCGCCAAACCGGCGGCCGCCTCCGAACGGCTTTCGGCATGGACGATAATCTTCGCGATCATTGGGTCGTAGAAGGGGGTAACGGCGTCATCTTCTTCGACGCCGGTATCAACACGAACAGAAAAGTCGCTCAGTCTGGGGATCAGCAAGTGATCCAGTACTCCGACGCTTGGCAAAAATCCCCTCGTGGGATCCTCCGCGTACAACCTTGCCTCGATCGCCCAGCCGTTGATGCTCAGCTCGTCCTGCCGCTTCGGCAGCGCTTCCCCGCTCGCCACGCGCAGCTGCCACTCGACCAGATCGACGCCAGTGATTTCCTCGGTCACCGGGTGTTCGACCTGAAGCCGCGTGTTCATTTCCATGAACCAGATGCGGTCGGCGCGCAGCCCTTCGCTGGCGTCCGCGATGAACTCGATCGTGCCCGCGCCGACATAATCGACGGCCTTGGCCGCGCGCACGGCGGCTGCGCAGATCGCTTCGCGGGTTTCCTCGGACATCCCCGGCGCGGGGGCTTCCTCGATCACTTTCTGGTGGCGGCGCTGGAGCGAGCAGTCGCGCTCGAACAAGTGGACGACATTGCCGTGGGTGTCGCCGAACACCTGCACTTCGATGTGGCGGGGGCTGAGGATATACTTCTCGATCAGCACGCGGTCGTCGCCGAAGCTCGACGCCGCCTCGCGCTTGCAGCTCGCCAGCGCGTCGGCGAAGTCGGCGGCGGCCTCGACGCGCCGCATCCCTTTGCCGCCGCCGCCCGCGACCGCCTTGATGAGGACCGGATAGCCGATCTTGCCCGCTTCCGTTTCGAGCACATCGGGTGACTGGTCCGCGCCGAGATAGCCGGGCGTCACCGGCACCCCGGCAGCGATCATGCGTTCCTTGGCGGCGTCCTTCAGCCCCATTGCGCGGATCGAGTCGGGCCGGGGGCCGACCCAGATCAGCCCGGCGTCGATGACGGCCTGCGCGAAATCGGCATTCTCGGACAGGAAGCCATAGCCGGGGTGGATCGCCTCCGCGCCCGTCGCCTTGGCCGCAGCGATGATCTTCTCCCCCACCAGATAGCTCTCGCGCGCGGGCGAGGGGCCGATATGCACCGCCTCATCGGCCTGGCGGACGTGGAGCGCCTTGGCATCGGCATCCGAATAGACCGCGACGGTGCGCACGCCCATCGCGCGCGCGGTGCGGATGATGCGGCAGGCGATTTCCCCGCGATTGGCGATGAGGAGGGAGTTGATCATATTCCGAGCATTTCGTTGAGGGAGCGCCAGTTCACCCCTTTGGGAAAGCTCTCGCCCTTGAGGAAGCCGACAGCAATCTCCGCCGCATCCTTCAACAGAAACCACTCATCGTGCATCAATTCGATATCTCCGGCACCAGTATGGATCTTCGCGCCGTCCTCATATTTTGGCACTGGTGTATCACGATATGCCCTCGAATGATTGAGCGGCTTGATCTGCCGGTGCTCGATAAAACACCATGGCCGACTCCCCGCGATCTGGATGTAGTTACCGAGTTCGTCGGTGACGGACAGAAATGACGACCCACCATTTTTTAAGGCCAGCACGCTATACCGGACCTGTTGTTCACTGGGCTCGCGAATTGGTGAGAAGCCTTGCCCCTCAAGCACCATGGATTTTGGCTTCGAGAAGAATCGACTCAGCATCCCGTCGTGCGGCTCGAATAGCTGATATTGGCGACTTTCCACGTGCCGTTCTCGCGCACCAGATCGAACAGGTCATAGCCGCAGTGATGCAGCTTGCCATCGATATAGAAGTTGTACCGCCCCCACACGAACGCGACATCGCCATCGACTTCGATCGCGGGGTCGTAGAGGCGTTCCTCATATTGCTCCGGCCCCGGCTTCAGACCGGCGAAGAATTCGGTCATCGGACGGCGGATGATTTTGCGGGTGCCGTCGGCGGCTTCGTTGGCGATGAACAGATTGCCGTCCTCGCGCGCGAGCGGGCGCAGCAGCTCGCCATTGCGCGCAGCGATGGCGGCGAAGGTGGCGTTGACGGGCACCATCACCGCAGCGGCTTCACCCTGCGGCTCAGGCGGCTTGCCGGTGCCCTTGGGCAGCGGCGGCGTGGGGGTGATCTGGAGGAGGAGGGGGAGGAGGAGGAAGAGGGGCATCGTTTCAGCCTTTCAATTCCTCCCCGAGCTTGTCTCGGGGAGGTGGAGGGTCAAATGCTCACGCAAGAGGCTAGCTTTGCGGCTCCGGTCGACCAATGCGCGTGGATCGCCGATTGGGAGGATCAAGATCATTTTGCGTCAGTTGTAGGATCGATTTGTAGATCGGTACCACGCTCTCGAAGCAGAGCACGAACCTTTTTAGGATTGCAAGTCCTTATTACAAAAGAGAGTTGCTCTTTCGAGATACGATACAAGAACGATACTGTCTTTGATTCGCCCTCTTCTTCTTCATATCGGATATACAGTACGGTATTGCGGCTCAGGTCGTTGATGAATTTTGCCTTGGCGTTTATCTCACCAAAAAGATCGCCAAGTTCAATGGACTTATCACCAAAAATCCATTTGTCCTTGTTAGCTTTGCCATCACCAAACCGATACACTGCGTTTGGCTCCCACAGGAATTTGCGGGGGCTAGGCCCATAATAATCGGCCGGGACCAGCCGCACGAACAGCTCATTTCTATCAGCGTTTTGGCATCCTATCGCGAGCACGTTCCGATCTGATTCTGCCAAATAAACAATTTGCCGGTCGCCAGTGATTTCGTCCCTGCGATCCACAAGCAGAAATTCGGAAACTGAAGCAAATGCCAATAGCATTGAAATCAACATGACTTGTCCCTCACATCCGGAACACCCCAAACCGGGGCGCCTCCGCGATCGGCGCATTCAGGCATGCCGCCAAGCTCAACCCCAGCACATCCCGCGTCTGCGCCGGGTCGATAATCCCGTCGTCCCACAGCCGCGCGGTCGCGTGCCAGGGGTTGCCCTCATCCTCATATTTCTGCCGGATCGGCGCCTTGAACGCCTCGGCCTCCTCCGCCGTCCAGCTCTCCGCATCGCGGTGCACCGTCGCCAGCACGCTTGCGGCTTGCTCGCCGCCCATCACTGAAATCCGCGCATTGGGCCAGGTGAACAGGAAGCGGGGGCCATAAGCCCGCCCGCACATGCCGTAATTCCCCGCCCCGAACGACCCGCCGATCAGCACGGTGATCTTGGGCACGCTCGCGGTCGCGACGGCGGTCACCAGCTTGGCGCCGTGCTTGGCGATCCCTTCGGCCTCATATTTCCCGCCGACCATGAAGCCGCTGATGTTTTGCAGGAACAGCAAAGGCACCCGCCGCTGGCAGGCAAGTTCGATGAAATGCGCGCCCTTCTGCGCGCTCTCCGAAAACAGCACGCCATTGTTGGCGAGGATCGCGACCGGCATCCCCCAGATATGCGCGAAGCCGCACACCAGCGAGGTGCCGTAGAGCGCCTTGAATTCGTGGAATTCGCTCCCGTCGACCAGCCGCGCGATGACTTCGTGGACGTCATAGGGCGCGCGAACGTCGCTGGGCACGATGCCGTAAAGCTCGTCGGCGTCGTATTTCGGCGGGCGGGGCTCCTTGAACCGCGTTTCGACTGCGCTCGACACGAACGGATTGCCCAAATGCGACACAATGTCGCGCACGATCGTCAGCGCATGCTCGTCATTCTCGGCGACGTGATCGACGACGCCCGATTTGCGGCCATGCGTGTCGGCGCCGCCTAGTTCTTCGGCCGAAATCACTTCGCCCGTTGCGGCTTTCACGAGCGGCGGCCCGGCGAGGAAGATCGTGCCTTGCCCGCGCACGATGATCGTCTCGTCGCTCATCGCGGGGACATAGGCGCCCCCGGCGGTGCAGCTCCCCATCACGCAGGCGATCTGCGGGATGCCGAGCGCCGACATATTGGCCTGGTTGAAGAAGATGCGGCCGAAATGGTCGCGGTCGGGGAAGACTTCGGCCTGATGCGGCAGGTTGGCGCCGCCCGAGTCGACCAGATAGATGCACGGCAGCCTGTTTTCCTGCGCAATTTCCTGCGCGCGCAGATGCTTCTTCACGGTCAGCGGATAGTAAGTGCCGCCCTTCACCGTCGCGTCGTTGCAGACGATCATGCACTGGCGGCCTGACACACGCCCGATCCCGGCAATCATCCCGGCGCCGGGGATATCCTCGCCGTACACCTCATGCGCGGCGAGCTGGCCGATCTCCAGAAACGGCGAACCCGGATCGAGCAGCCGCTCCACCCGGTCGCGGGGGAGCAGCTTGCCGCGCGCGGTATGGCGTTCGCGCGACTTCTCGTTGCCGCCCAGCGCCGCCTTGGCGACGTCCGCCCGCAACCGCTCGACCAGCGCGCGGTTGTGCGCGGCATTGGCGCGGAACAGGTCGCTCTCGACCGAAATCTTGGTGTCGAGCACCGGGGCGCTCATGCGGCTTCCTCTCGCTTGTCGAAGTGCCTGACTAGCCTTGTGGGCCGCGATTGGGAAGCTGGCGCGCGCCGCAGCGGCGGTGTAATGCCAGCGCCATAAAATCAGGGAGAAGCAGGATGAAGCGTCGGGTGATCGCGGCCGGACTGTTGCTGGCGAGCGTGGGTGCAGGGGCAGTGGCGTTGGCGGCACCGGGCAAGGCGCCCGTCACACGCGCCAGCGGGATCGACCAGGCCGGCATCGACAAAAGCGTCAAGCCGGGCGACGATTTCGACAGCTATGCCAGCGGCGTGTGGCGCGCCAAGACCGAGATTCCCGCCGACCGCGCCTTCACCGGCCTCTTCCTCGACGTGTTCAATCTCGCCGAAGCACGCAACCGGGCGATCATCGATGCCGCGCTTGCGGCGAAGGCAGCGCCCGGCAGCGATCAGCAGAAGATTGCCGATTTCTACCGCGCCTATACCGACACCGCGGGCATCGAAGCGCGCGGGCTCGCGCCGCTCAAGCCCGAACTTGATGCCATCGCCGCGCTGGCCGACAAGCGCGCGCTGTCGGCCATGCTCGGCGCCGATGTCCGTGCTGATGTCGATCCGCTCAACGCGACCAATTTTCACACCGCGCATCTGTTCGGCGTGTTCGTGACTCAAGGCCTCGAATCGCCCGGCAAGGCGGTGCCCTATTTGCTGCAGGGCGGGTTGGGGCTGCCCGAGCGCGATTATTATCTTTCGGCGGAAAAGGAATCGGTCGCGACGCGCGCGGCGTATCGCGATTATGTCACCAGGATTTTCACGCTCGCGGGGATGAGCGATCCGGTGGCGCGCGCTGACCGGGTGATCGCGCTTGAGACGAAGATCGCGACGGCGCATCTCGACAATGTCGCTGCGCAAGACGTGCACAAGGCGAACAATCCCTGGAAGCGCGCCGATTTCGACACCAAGGCGCCGGGGATCGACTGGGGCGCGTTCTTCGGCGCGGCGCAGCTGGGCGGGCAGCAGGATTTCATCGTCTGGATGCCCGATGCGACCACCAAGTTGTCGTCACTCGTCGCGAGCGAACCGCTGGCGAGCTGGCAGGATTGGCTGGCGTTCCACCACATCGACGATGCGGCTGCCGTGCTGCCCAAGGCTTTTGATGCGGCGTCATTCGATTTCTACGGGCGGGCGCTGTCGGGCACGGCGCAGCAACGCCCGCGCGACAAACGCGCGATCGGGGCGGTCAACGGCAACCTCGGCGACGCCGTCGGGAGGATTTTTGCCGCGCGCTATTTCCCCGCCTCGTCGAAGCGCGACATCCAGTCGATGGTGAGCAACATCCTCGCTGCCTTCGACAAGCGCGTCGCCGCGCTCAACTGGATGGCGCCCGCGACCAAGGCCGAAGCGCGGCGCAAGATCGCGACGATGCGCGTCAGCGTCGGCTATCCCGAGCATTGGCGCGACTATGCCGGGCTTGAGGTGAAAGCCGATGACCCGGTCGGCAATGCCGCACGCGCCCGGCTCGCGGAATATCGCTGGCAGCTCGCCAAGCTCAATCAGGCGCCCGACAAGGGCGAATGGTGGATGACGCCGCAGACGGTGAATGCGGTCAATCTGCCGCTGCAGAATGCGCTCAATTTCCCCGCGGCGATTCTCGAAGCGCCCTTTTATGATCCCAAGCGCGACGCGGCCGCCAATTATGGCTCGATCGGTGCGGTGATCGGGCATGAGATCAGCCACAGCTTCGACAACACCGGCGCCGAATTCGACTCGGCTGGGCGGCTGCGCAACTGGTGGACGCCCGACGACTTGGCGCATTTCAAGGAACAGAGCGCCGCCCTCGTCGCGCAATATGGCGCCTATGAAGTGCTGCCGGGACTGCGCATCAACGGCGAGCAAACCTTGGGCGAGAATATCGCCGATGTCGCCGGGCTGACCGCTGCCTATGAAGCCTATCACGCGTCGCTGAAGGGCAAGCCCGCGCCGGTGATCGGCGGGCTGACCGGCGACCAGCGCTTCTTCCTCGCCTTTGCGCAGAGCTGGCGCGAGAAGGTGCGCGAAAAGGCATTGCGCGGGCAGGTCGCGACCGATGGCCACTCGCCCGGCGGCTTCCGCGCGCAGACGGTGCGCAATCTCGACGGCTGGTACAAGGCGTTCGGGGTGAAGCCCGGCGACAAGCTGTATCTGGCGCCCGCCAAGCGCGTGAAGGTCTGGTAAGCGCGCGGGAGCAGACGTGGCGCTTGCCAGCGCGCCGCGCCTCGCTTACTCCCTGTAGCAATCGCTACATAGGGAGTCGCTCGTGACCGGATTTCGGATTCTGCTCGTCGCCATTCTCGTGCTGATTACCGGCTATACCCTGCCGGTGATCGCGCAGCATGGCATGGGGCTGGTGCCCCTGTTCTTCACGGCGATCGGCGAGATGGGCTGGCAGGGGCAGTTCAACGTCGATTTTTCGTGCTTTCTGATCCTGTCGGGACTGTGGTTCGCGTGGCGCAATGATTTCTCACCGCTCGGGCTGGTGTTCGCGCCGGTCGCCAGCTTCGGCGGCGCGATGTTCCTGTCGGCCTATCTGCTGATCGTCAGCTTTCAGGTCCGCGGCGACATGGCGGCACTGCTGTTGGGCGAGCGGCGGGCGGCGGCGCTTCGCGGTTAGCTGAAGGGTAGATCGTGACGCTTTCGCCCGCTCAAAGAGCCCTGATTGTTGCGGGAGCGGCGCTATTCTTGCTGGGACTGTTGCAAGGCGCTGCCGTTCCAGCCTTCGCCAACCCGCGCATGGCGTTGTCGGCGCACCTGACCGCCGTTCAAAGTGGCATGGCGTTGATGATTGTGGGGGTCGTGTGGTCGGCAGTGACGCTGCGACCGCGTACCGGGGCCGGTGCCCGATGGGCGATCATCATCGGTATGTACGGCTTGTGGATGGGCCTCACGCTCGCGGCAGCAACCGGCGCCAGCAAGGGCCTGCCGATCGCGGGCGCTGGCCATAGCGCCGACGCGACGGTCGAGCAGTTCGTATCCGCAATCGTGCTGGGCTCCAGCGGCCTGATGACGCTGGGGTGGATCGTGTTTCTGGCCGGATTGATCCGTTCGGGTCGGGCTTCGACGCCGAGCGGATAATCACCCCGCCCCGATGAGTTCCCGCCCGATCAGGAAACGGCGGATTTCGTTCGTGCCCGCGCCGATGTCATAAAGCTTGGCGTCGCGCAGGAAACGCTCGACCGGCCATTCCCTGGTATAGCCCGCGCCGCCGAGCGCCTGGATCGCTTCGAGCGACACCTTCACCGCATTCTCGCTCGCCAGCAGGATCGCGCCTGCCGCATCGAAGCGCGTGGTCTTGCCCGCATCGCACGCACGCGCGACCGCATAGACATAGGCGCGCGCGCTGTTGAGCGCGACATACATGTCGGCGACCTTGGCCTGGATCAGCTGGAACTGGCCGATCGACTGGCCGAACTGCTTGCGCTCGCGGACATAGGGCAGCACCACGTCGAGGCAGGCCTGCATGATGCCGAGCGGCCCGGCAGCGAGCACCGCGCGTTCGTAATCCAGCCCCGACATCAGCACGCCGACGCCACCATTCGTCGGCCCCATGACGTTTTCAGCCGGGACTTCGCAATCCTCGAACACCAGCTCGGCGGTGTCCGACCCGCGCATGCCCATTTTGTCGAGCTTCTTCGACACGCTGAAACCCGCCATGCCCTTTTCGATCAGGAAAGCGGTGATGCCGCGCGATCCGGCCTCAGGCTCGGTCTTGGCATAAACAACGAGCGTGTCGGCTTCGGTCGAATTGGTGATCCAGAATTTGGTGCCATTCAGCACATAGCGGTCATTGCCGCGCAGCTCGGCCTTGAGCTTCATCGACACGACGTCCGACCCCGCGCCCGCCTCGGACATCGCGAGCGAGCCGACATGCTCGCCCGAGATCAGCTTCGGTAGATATTTGGCTTTCTGCGCGTCGTTACCCCAGCGGCGGATCTGGTTGACGCACAGGTTTGAATGCGCGCCATAGCTAAGGCCGATCGACGCCGAGGCGCGCGACACTTCTTCCATCGCGACGCAGTGATCGAGATAGCCAAGGCCAAGCCCGCCCCATTCCTCCTCGACTGTGATCCCGTGCAGCCCGAGCGCGCCCATCGCGGGCCAGAGCGAGCGGTCAAACTTGTTGTCGGCGTCGATCGCCGCCGCCCTGGGGGCGATTTCGGCGCTGGCGAAGCGCTGCGTCGTTTCGCGGATCATGTCGGCGGTCTCGCCGAGCGCGAAGTCGAGCGTCATGTCCATCTTGTCCATCTCCATTCGCCCGCCTTGTCGTCGGGCCGCATTTCCTTTCTAACCCCTGACGAAAAAGCGGCGCGTCGACAAGCGTCGCACCAAGGGGGACGTTAGATTTGGCCAGCCTGTTCCGAACCAAGTTGATCCTGACCGGCGATGACCAGCCCGAGCATCACCGGCTCGCGCGCACGCTCGGCTGGCCGAGCCTTGTCGCGCTGGGCGTGGGGGCGATCGTCGGCACCGGCATCCTGACGCTGATCGGCGTCGGCGCCGATCGCGCGGGGCCAGCGGTACTGCTGAGCTTCGTGGTGGCGGGCGCGATCTGCGCGTGCGCCGCACTGTGCTATGCCGAAATGGCGACGATGATCCCGGCGTCGGGGAGCGCCTATACCTATAGCTATGCGGTACTGGGCGAGATCTTCGCCTGGGTGGTCGGGTGGAGCCTGATCCTCGAATATTCGCTGGTGGTGTCGACTGTCGCGGTCGGCTGGTCGGGCTATGCGGTCGGGTTCCTGAAGGGGCTGGGCGTGGTGGTGCCCGAAGCGCTCGCAAACGGTCCGGCGCTGGGCGGGGTGGTCAATCTGCCCGCGGTCGCGATCATCACGGTCGTCGCCGGGCTGCTGATGCTCGGCACGCGTGAGAGCGCACGGCTCAACATGGTGCTGGTGATCCTCAAGATCGTGACGCTCGCGCTGTTTGTCGCGGTCGCGCTGCCGCATTTCGACGCGGCCAATTTCGAGCCGTTCGCGCCGCGCGGCTATGGTAGTGTCGCGGGCGATGGCGGGGTGAAATATGGCGTGATGGGCGCCGCGGCGATCATCTTCTTCGCCTTCTATGGCTTCGATGCAATCTCGACCGCGGCGGAAGAAGCGAAGAACCCCGAGCGCGATCTGGCGATCGGCATCGTCGGGTCGATGCTGGCCTGTACCCTCATTTATTTGGTGGTGGCCGCCGTCGCGGTCGGTGCGTTGCCGGTCGCGCAGTTTGGCAAGAGCGCTGAACCACTCGCGCTGATCCTGCGCTCGATCGGACAGGGCGGGGTGGCGACGGTGGTCGCGGCGGCGGCGGCGATCGCTCTGCCGACGGTGCTGCTTGCCTTCCTCTACGGCCAGAGCCGCATCTTCCTGGTGATGGCCCGCGACGGCTTCCTGCCGCAGAGCCTCGCCAAGATTTCGAGCCGGGGCACGCCGGTGCGGATCACGGTGCTGACGGCCGTGCTCGTGTCCATTGTCGCGGGGTTGATGCCGCTCGACGAAATCGCCAGCCTTGCGAATGCGGGCACGCTGATCGCGTTCATCGCAGTCGCTGCCTGTGTGCTGGTGTCCAGAAGACGCGACTCGGATGCAAAACGTCCATTTCGGACGCCATTTGCCTGGCTGGTGGCGCCTGCGGCGATCCTCGGCTGTGCGTATCTCTTCACCAGCCTCCAGACCAAGACGCAGATTTCATTCGTCATTTGGAATGCGATCGGCCTGAGCGTCTATTTTCTGTACGCCCGCGCGCGCGGTCACGCTGGCAGCCCCGAATAAAATCCATTACAGATTTAATTTGGGGAGAGGTTAGGGGGATGTAAGATGACCGAGGTCGAAACCTCGCGGCGCGCACTAATCAAGTCGGCGGTGGCTAGTGTCGCGGCATTGGGACCGCTCGGCCTGCTCGCTGGATGCAGGGATGATATCGCGGCGGCGAACGCGCTCAGCGTCGTGCCGGAAACCAAATCGCCGAGCTTTGCGGCGACGGCCGCCGCGAGCGCCCAATCCGAAGCCAGCTATTGGGCGGCGGCGATCGGCCAGACCTTCAAGATCACTGGCGCCGAAGGCCCGATGTATGCAGTACTCAGTGCGGTGACCCCGATCGCGGTGGTTGGCGATCGCCCGGCCGATTTGCGCGCGCAGCCGATGACCGCGACATTCGGGTTTGACCGGGGGTACAAGCCGATCGGCGAGGCTCTCTACGCGCTGGTGCAGGGCCGCGAGAGCGAGACCCAGTTGTTCATGCAGCGCGGCGGCACGGCTGAGGTGCCAACACTGGTCGCGCTGTTCAATTAGCGTTCGACTTGCGGCGACGGGCCAAGCCGATCAGCGTCACCAGCCCGATCGCCATCCACGCGATGTTGAGCACCGCAGATGGCAACGCGTGGTGATACCCGCTGTTCACGATGAAGCCCGCCGCGCCGACGACATTCATCCACTGAAACGTCGTTGACCGCCCGTCGAGCCGACCCGTCGACACCAGCAGGTAGGAAGCGAGGATGAGCAGCGCGGCTGCCCAGCCGATGATTTCGATAGCGATGGTGATCAACCGCGAATCCAACCGCGTCCGTCAGGGCGTCGCACTTCTACCGCCGCCATTTCGTCGGGCTCGAACAATTGCGTGTTCACACACGCCCAGTCGATCGCGTCGTCAAGCGCGACACAATGTGTCGTGCAGCCGCAGCCCGTGCAAAAATGCAGCCGGACGAAAGGATCAGCCATCCGCGGGTGGACATAGCTGCCAATCCCATCGCCCGTAACCTCAACCTCGGTCCGCTTGAAATAGCCCCAGGTCGCGCCGTGCTTGATGCACAGCGAGCAGTTGCAGTCATTGATGTAGTCGGGCGCGGCAGGGATTGTCACCCGCACCGCGCCGCAATGGCATGCCGCTGACAGTGCGCCGCTCACGCGACCGCCAGGTTCCTCAGCACATAGTGCAGGATGCCACCGTTGAGGAAATATTCGAGCTCGTTGATCGTGTCGATCCGGCATTTCGTCAGGAAGCTGCTGGTCGTGCCATCGGCGCGGGTCAGCGTCACTTCGACATCCTGCCGTGGCTTGAGATCGGCGACGCCGGTGATCGTGAAGGTCTCGCTGCCGTCGAGTCCCAAAGTCTTGCGATCGGTCCCTTCGGCGAACTGCAGCGGCAGCACACCCATGCCGACGAGATTGGAGCGGTGGATGCGCTCGAAGCTTTCGGTGATCACCGCGCGCACGCCGAGCAAATTGGTGCCCTTCGCGGCCCAGTCGCGCGACGAACCGGTGCCATATTCCTTGCCCGCGACGACGACGAGCGGGGTGCCATCGGCCTTGTAGCGCATTGCCGCGTCATAGATCGGCATGACTTCGCCGGTCGGGACGTACTTGGTGACGCCGCCTTCGATGCCCGGCGTCATTTCATTCTTGATGCGGATGTTGGCGAAAGTGCCGCGCATCATCACGTCATGATTGCCGCGCCGCGCGCCGTAGGAATTGAAATCAGCCTTCGAAACCTGATGCTCCTGCAGGAACTTGCCCGCCGGGCTGTCGGCCTTGATCGAGCCCGCGGGCGAGATGTGGTCGGTGGTGATCGAATCGGCAAAGATCGACAGCGGGCGCGCTTCGATGATGTCCATCACTGGCGCCGGGGTCATCGTCATGCCGTCGAAATAGGGCGGATTGGCGATATAGGTCGAGCCGGCGCGCCACGTGTAGGTGTCCGAACCGGTCACGTCGATTGCCTGCCATTTGGCGTCGCCGGCGAAGACATGAGCATAGCGCGACTGGAACATGCCGCGATCGATATTGGCATCCATGACCGAGCGGACTTCGGCGTTGGTCGGCCAGATGTCCTTCAGGTAAACGTCGCTGCCGTCGGTAGCCTGGCCGATCGGGGTGGCGACGAAATCGGTCGTGACGCTGCCCTTCAGCGCATAGGCGACGACCAGCGGCGGGCTGGCGAGGAAGTTGGCGCGCACGTCGGGGCTCACGCGCCCTTCGAAATTGCGATTGCCCGACAGCACCGAGGCAGCAACGATATCGTTATCGTTGATCGCCGACGAGATCGCGGGCGCGAGCGGCCCCGAATTGCCGATGCAGGTCGTGCAGCCATAGCCGACAAGGTTGAAGCCGATCGCATCGAGGTCGGCGGTCAGCCCCGCCTTGTCGAGATAATCGGTGACGACCTGCGATCCCGGCGCGAGCGACGTTTTGACCCAGGGCTTGGGCTTCAGCCCCAGCGCATTGGCCTTGCGTGCGACAAGGCCGGCGGCGATCAGCACCGACGGGTTGGACGTGTTGGTGCAGCTCGTGATCGCTGCAATCACCACGTCGCCGTCGCCGATATCGTGATCCCGCCCTTCGACGCCGACACGCTTGGGCTCGGCGTGCTTGTAGACGCCCGACAGGTCGGCGTTGAACACATCGTCGACCTGGGTGAGAATCACTTTGTCCTGCGGGCGCTTGGGGCCTGCCAGCGACGGCACGACTGACGACATGTCGAGATCGAGCGCGTCGGTGAACACCGGATCGGGCGCATCGGCGAGCCGCCACATGCCCTGCGCCTTGGCATAAGCCTCAACCAGCGCGATCTGCTCCTCGGTCCGGCCGGTGAGGCGCAGATAGGTGAGCGTCGCGTCGTCGATCGGGAAGAAGCCGCAGGTCGCGCCATATTCGGGCGCCATATTGGCGATCGTCGCGCGGTCGGCGAGGCTCAGCGCGTCGAGGCCGGGCCCGTAAAACTCAACGAACCGCCCAACCACGCCCTTGGCGCGCAGCATCTGCGTCACGGTCAGCACCAGATCGGTCGCGGTAATCCCTTCGGCGAGCGTGCCGGTCAGCTTGAAACCGACGACTTCTGGGATCAGCATCGACACCGGCTGGCCGAGCATTGCCGCCTCCGCCTCAATCCCGCCGACACCCCAGCCGAGCACGCCGAGACCATTGACCATCGTCGTGTGGCTGTCAGTGCCGACGCAGGTGTCCGGGTAGGCAATCATGTCGCTGCCATTGGCTGACGACCAAACGGCCTGGGCGATGTTTTCGAGGTTCACCTGGTGGCAGATGCCGGTGCCGGGGGGAACGACCTTGAAATTGTCGAGCGCCTTCGATCCCCATTTCAGGAATTCATAGCGTTCGTTGTTGCGCGCATATTCGAGTTCGACATTGTCCTCGAATGCCTTGGGCGTGCCGAATTCATCGACCATCACCGAGTGATCGATGACGAGATGGACCGGCACCAGCGGGTTGATCTTCTGCGCATCGCCGCCCAGCTTGGTGATCGCATCGCGCATTGCCGCGAGATCGACGACGCAAGGCACGCCGGTGAAATCCTGCATCAGCACGCGGGCCGGACGGTATTGTATCTCGCGGTCGGGCGCGACCGGGTTCCTCTGCCAATCGACCAGCGCCTGAATGTCCTCGACGCTCACCGTCTTGCCGTCTTCGAAGCGCAGCAGATTTTCGAGCAGCACCTTCATCGAAAAGGGCAGGCGGCTGACATCACCGAGCGTTGCGGCGGCCTTGGACAGGCTGAAATAGCTATAGGTCTTGCCGCCCGCATTCAGCGTGTCGCGGGTTTTCAGGCTGTCCTGTCCAATGGCGGTCATGCTCGACTCCTTTTGTTTGGCCCGGATGCGGCGGAGAGGCGGCGGGGAGCCGCGCACGCACGGGCGTCGATCGCGAGCGCCTTAGCAACTGGGGTGGCGGTGGGGAAGGGGCGCGCGCGCCCTGATGCGTGCGCCCTTCGCCCGTTACTAAAGAAATGCCGCCCGGCTGTCGTCGCGGTGGCGCGCGAGATAGGTGAGGAACGGCGTGCCGCCGGTGCCGGTCTCACCATCGCCGCCCGATGTCGCCGCCTGCGCGCTGATATAGGTCGCCGCGAGCCGCAGATGCGCGGTGCGAAAATGCGCCAGCCGCGCGAGACACGCGTTGTACGCGTCGCGCAGGGCAGGGCTGCGCGCCGCCACCTCGCGCACGCGGCTGGCGTGGAGGTCTTCGACAAAGGTGCGGTGGCGCGGCGGGCGATAGCCGTGCATCTCGTCGAGAAACGCCGATAGCGCGCTCGACCCGTGCGGCACGCCGAGCACCGCGTCGATCGCGGGGACGATGCTGCTCTGCGATCCGGTCTGACCGCGCAAAGCGACCGGCTTGCCGCCAAAGGCTTCGACCCCTTCGTAGACCAGCCCTTCGCCCGGCCAGCCGAACATATAGGGCCGCACGCGGGTGTAATAGGCATGCGGATCGCAGGCGGCGGCCATCGGCTCCAGCCCGGCGTTGATCGCGCCAAGCGCGCTGTCCAGTGCGCCGAGCAACGATTCCACGCGCGCGACATCATCCGTGTCGGCGGCATTGACGAGGTCGACGGCGACTTCGAGGGCCCGGCCCGCAATCGCCTCGATCGCGACATGGACCAGGATGAATCCGCTCTCGTCGCGTCCGCCCGCGAAATGCTGGTCGATCGCCAGATTGCCGAGCGCAATCCCGTCCGCCTTGTCGAGGCGGAACCAGTTATCGAGCACATAATGCTGGTACGTCATGATCGGCTTGAGTCCCAGCCGGTCGGCCAGCGCCACCAGCGGCACGGCGAGATTGGCGGGCAGCCGGGCGATCAGCTCGGCCTCGCCCCAAACCCACGCTTGCGCGAGGAAGCCGTAGCGCAGCATCGCCGCGCCTGCTTCCGCATCATCGGCGTCAGCGATGAAGGCTGTGACATCAAGGGTCGGCAACCGCGCCAGCCAATGCCGCACCCGCCCGCTCGCCAGATAGTCCGGCAGCATCGCAGCGGCATCCTCGATCGCATCGAAATCGGGGGGCAGAGCGATCTCATCGATTTCGCGCGGCGAGAGGAAACCGTGGCTGGCGGACAGGCCATAATGGGCGAGCGACTGCATGGGCCGCGCCTACCCTATTTCCCCGTCCAATTCTAACCACCTCGGCTCCGTTCGTGTCGAGCGAAGTCGAGACACGAGCCGCTGGCCGTGACGCCCGCCCCTCGACTTCGCTCGGGACGAACAGGGAGCGGGGAAGACGTCGATCTCAACCAAACGGCAGCAACGCTTCGTAATCAAACCCCGGCATCGCGCCCGCTGGGCAGACGCCGTGCCGCAGCAGGAACGCGTGGCGGACGATCTCGCCCTGTTGTTCGATGCCATAGCGCTCGAACGGCCGCCCCGGCTCGATCCGATAGCCATAACGGCAAAAGGGGTGGCGCTGGAGCGGCAGGAACATGCCCTTCTGGTGCTGCCAGACGTGCACCAGCTCGTGAATCAGCAGTCCCTGATCCCCCAGCGAACCGCTCGCAAAATCATCGCGGTAACGCGCGCCGAGCGGGTGGAAATGGACATTGCCGAGCGGCGCCATCACCGTGTCGCGCGGCTGAAAAAACGCCCATTTACGGTTGACGATGCGCGGCTGGCTGTAATCGATCGCGTCGCCGAACATGCTGCGGGCGAGGTCGACCTCACCGCGCGTCAGCGCCCGCCCCTTCATTTGGGCGGCGGATCGCCTGCCGCAATCACCGGTGCCTCGACTTCGATCTCGTCATTGTTCGAAAAGGTGAAAACCAGCGTCACCTTGCCGCCCGGCTGGACGCTTTTGTTGATGTCGAACAGCATGACGTGCTTGCCGCCCGGCGCGAAGGTGAGCGTCGCCTTGGCCGGGACGGGCACGTCCTTCACCGGCGCCATCGATGCCATGCCGCCCTGCGACATGCTTTCGTGCAGCTCGGTCTTGATGACCACCGGTGACGTGACGCTGATCAGCGTCGCGGCGTCCTTGCCGCCATGAACGGTGAAATAGGCGACACCCGGCCGTCCGGCGACGGCGGGCAGGCGGACATAGGCATTGTCGACAAACAGCGGCGCGGGCTGGCCACAGCCGACAAGCGTGGCGGCGAGTAGGAGGGTAACAGCGGGGCGCATTGGCCAAGACATCCCAAATGAGGAATTCGATGCGACGCTTCTAGAACCGGCACAATCTTGCGGCAAGCGAAAGCCCCCCTATATCGCGGACATTGGACACGGGGTCGGCCACAACCGGCGCCGTGACGGGCTTAACATTCATTTGCAGACGGGGGCCGACGGAGGACCATGGGTAAAGTTATTGGTATCGATCTGGGTACGACCAATTCTTGCGTTGCGGTGATGGAGGGCGGCAAGCCCAAGGTCATCGAAAACGCCGAGGGCGCGCGCACGACGCCGTCGATCGTTGCCTTCGCCAAGGACGGCGAGCGGCTGATCGGCCAGCCGGCCAAGCGCCAGGCGGTCACCAATCCCGACAATACGGTGTTCGCGGTCAAGCGCCTGATCGGTCGCCGCTTCGACGATCCGATCACCAAGAAGGACACCGAGCTGGTGCCCTATCACATCGTCAAGGGTCCCAATGGCGACGCCTGGGTGAAGGCCGGTGGCGAAGATTATTCGCCCGCGCAGATTTCCGCCTTCACGCTCCAGAAGATGAAGGAAACCGCCGAGAGCTATCTGGGCGAGACCGTGACGCAGGCCGTGATTACCGTGCCGGCCTACTTCAACGACGCCCAGCGCCAGGCAACCAAGGACGCCGGCAAGATTGCGGGCCTCGAAGTGCTGCGCATCATCAACGAGCCGACCGCGGCGGCGCTCGCCTATGGCCTTGAGAAGCAGGACGGCAAGACGATCGCGGTCTATGACCTTGGCGGCGGCACCTTCGATATCTCGATCCTCGAGATCGGCGACGGCGTGTTCGAAGTGAAGGCGACCAACGGCGACACCTTCCTCGGTGGTGAGGATTTCGACAACAAGCTGCTCAACTTCCTGTCGGAAGACTTCAAGAAGGCCGAAGGCATCGACCTCACCAAGGACAAGCTCGCGCTCCAGCGGCTCAAGGAAGCCGCCGAAAAGGCGAAGATCGAGCTGTCGTCGGCGGCGACCACCGAAGTCAACCTGCCGTTCATCACGGCGGACCAGAACGGACCGAAGCATCTCGTCAAGCAGATCACGCGCGCCGCCCGGGTGCCGATCGTCGCCGACATCCATTTCCACTATAAGCGCGCGCTCGAAGCCGCCGACGCGGGCGCCGCCTGCCTGCGCATCAACCCCGGTAACATCGGCTCAGCTGACCGGGTGCGCGAAGTGGTGAATGCGGCCAAGGCCAATGGCTGCGCGATCCGCATCGGCGTGAACGCGGGCAGCCTCGAAAAGGATTTGCTCGA
>JAIETY010000093.1 GCA_019744885.1 Sphingomonas sp. | reverse complement strand
ACACCGGCGGGGGCGTCGATTTCGAGCATCACATAATGCGCCTTGCGGTTCTTGGCGATCTTGTACGCCAGGCTGCGCAGGCCCCAGGTTTCGGTCTTGACGACCTTGCCTTCGTTATCTTCGACGATCTTGGTGGCGATTTCCGCCAGTGCGTCCACCTGCGCCTGTGCCAGATCCTGGCGCGCAAGGAACACATGCTCATAAAGAGCCATGTCTTGTCCTTTATCTTGGCCGATTGCTGATCGTCGCGACCATCGCGAGACCCCTCCGGCTGTCGTCTTCAAAAACAAAGTCAGGGCAAAGCAACCTGCTTTCCCCCGGCAATAGCGGCGCATTAGCGCAATTCTTGCAATTGGCAAGGCCTGTTGCAGCGATCGAGTGCGCGGGGCTTAAGCGGGGCTTCACCAATCTGCGCTATCACCGCACCGATGCATGGCGCGACCGCCCCACTGACCGGCCAGAAAACGAAACCGGTACCGACGCGCCTGTTCGCGGCGTTAGGGTTACTCGCGCTGTTGGGCGCTGCAGTGTGGATTGGGTGGATCGGCTTCATCGCGTCTGACGATTCGCTTTATTTCTACGGCGCGGAGCGCTGGCTGACCGCGCCGCCTTTTGCCGGTGACAACCATTGGACCACCCGCTTCCCGCTGTTGTGGAGCTTTGCGGCGATGCTGCTTGTCTTCGGCAAAGGCTTTGCGGCGTTCGCGGCGACGGCGCTGCTTTGGTATGCCGTGTTGATCGCGGTGGTCGGGCTGTTCGTGCAGCGGCTGGCTGGCGACCGCGCCGGGTGGATCGCCGCGCTGCTCGTCGGCACGATGCCCGTCATCGTCGGCAATGCGACAACGGTCAGCGTCGACCTGATCGAAGCAGCGTTGCTGGTCGGGGGCGGTTGGTTGCTGGGGCAAGCCGGGTGCGGGCCGGGGGCTTGGCGTGGCGGATTCTTGGCAGGGCTGTGCTTTGGCACTGCCATCGTCTGCCGCGAGACCGCCTTGCTGTCGATGCTTGCGTTTGGGCCGCTGTTTCTGATCGGACGGCCAGTATCGCGCCAGGTAATGATTGCCGCAGGCGTCGGCCTGGTGACGATCCTGGGCGGTGAGGCCTTGTTCCAGTTTTGGCAGACCGGGGTGCCGCTTCGGCGTTATGACATCGCGTTTCATCACGATTCGCACATCGACCGCGCCGCCAATATGGAGGGGAATTTTCTGCTCCACCCGGCGATCGATCCGCTGTTGGTGTTGCTGATCAATGACGATTTCGGCCTGATCTTTTGGGTCGCGGCCCTTGCCGTCGGCGCTGGCGGCGCGTCATTCTGGCGCGGTGCGAAGGCCGATCCGCTGATCGTGCTGACAGCGATGGCGGCGGCCGATTTCTTGCTTGTCGCGGTGCTGGTCAACAAGCTGGTACTCAATCCGCGCTATTTCACGCTGCCCGCGATTGTCGCTGTGGTTATCGCCGCGCTGTGGCTGGCCCGCTGTGGACCGCGCCTGCGCTGGATGGTCGTTGGTGCCATCGTTGCGTCGAACCTGATGTTGATGAGCGTCGGCAACGCGCATCCGCGCTGGGCGATGGAATCGCTCATCGCTGCGTGCCGGAGTCACCCCGGCGAGCACGTCAGCGGTGATCCGGTGTCGGTGCGTCGTGCGCGGCTGTCGATGCGCTTCCTGCACCTCGCCAATGCCCGCTATGCGCCAGCGCCTGCGGGCGGGTTGCTCGTGGTGCCGGCGGATCAGGCACCAGCGGGCACAGTTCTCGCGCGTTATCCTTCGCCACCGACGCGGCTGGGCAGTTTGCTGCGCGCGACGGGGCTTGAGCCGCATGTCCCGCAACCGATCCGACACCGGATGTTCGCGCCCAATCCCACCATGTTGCTGGTGCGTACCTCACCGGAGCGCTGACCGCGCCCATTGGCGCGATACTTGCCAAGGTGCGGACGCGCACTTAACGACACGCCTCCGTGCGTGCTTCCGCAAGCCGCACGTTTCAAGCCGCCAGCTTCTGGCGCGACGAGGAGCAACCAATGCGCGCTTTCATTTTTCCCGGTCAAGGCAGCCATGCCGTCGGCATGGGCCGTGCGCTCGCCGACGCCAGTCCGGTCGCGCGCGAGACGTTCCAGGAAGTTGATGACGCGATTGGCGAGAATCTGTTCCGACTGATGACGCAAGGACCGGACGAAACGCTGATGCTGACCGAGCATGCGCAGGCCGCGATCATGGCCAATGCCATCGCGACCTTGCGGGTGCTGGAGCGCGAGGGTGGCGTGCGGCTCGCGGAGAAGGCGGCGTTCGTCGCGGGCCACTCGCTGGGCGAATATACGGCGCTATGTGCGGCGGGCGCGATCGATCTCGCAACGACCGCGCGGCTGCTCAAGCTGCGCGGCTGGGCCATGCAGGAAGCGGTGCCGCCGGGTGTCGGCGGCATGGCGGCGCTGCTCGGCGCGACGATCGAGCAGGCGCAGGCGATTGCCGATGCTGCCGCCGAGGGCGAAGTCTGTGCCATCGCCAATGACAATGCCGTGGGTCAGGTCGTGCTGTCGGGACATATCGGCGCGATCGAGCGCGCGGTGGCGCTGTGCAAGGAGCATGGCGTCAAGAAGGGGATGCTGCTGCCGGTGTCGGCGCCGTTCCATTGCTCACTGATGCAGCCTGCTGCCGATCAGATGGAGCACCGGCTGAAAGCTGCCCGGATCGACGCGCCGCTGGTCCCGCTCTACGCCAATGTGCTGGCGGCGCCGATCACCGACCCCGACACCATCCGCGCGCGGCTGGTCGATCAGGTGACGGGCGTGGTGCGCTGGCGCGAATCGATGCTGGCGATGGCCGAATCGGGGGTCGACCAATTTGTCGAATTCGGCGCCAAGGTGCTTGGCCCGATGAACAAGCGCACCGTCGAAGTCGAGACGCTGAGCGTGGTGACGATGGCCGACATCGAGGCTTTGGCGAAGGCGATTTGAGGGAGCAAATGATGTTCGACCTGACAGGCATGACGGCGCTGGTGACCGGCGCTTCGGGAGGGATTGGTTCGGCGATTGCGCAGGCGCTGGCGGGGCAGGGCGCACGGCTGGCGGTTTCGGGGTCGAATGCCGACAAGCTTGCCGCCTTTCGCGACAGCCTGGGCGGCGATCATGTCGCGCTGCCGTGCGATCTTGCCGATGGCACGGCGGTCGATGCGCTGCTGCCCGCGGCGGTTGAGGCGCTCGGTGGCAAGCTCGATATCCTCGTCAACAACGCAGGCGTTACGCGCGACAATCTTGTCATGCGGATGAAGGACGACGAGTGGGATAGCGTCATCCGCGTCAATCTCGAGGCCGCCTTCCGGCTCGCGCGCGCGGCGGCGCGACCGATGATGAAGGCACGATTTGGCCGAATCGTCTCGATTACGTCTGTTGTCGGCGCCACGGGTAATCCGGGGCAGGCTAACTATGCCGCGTCCAAAGCGGGGCTGGTGGGCATGTCGAAAGCGCTTGCGCAGGAACTCGCGAGCCGGGGCATCACCGTCAATTGCGTAGCGCCGGGCTTTATCGCGAGCGCGATGACCGATGGCTTGCCCGACGCGCAAAAAGAGGCGCTCAACGCGCGCATCCCGATGGGCAAGATGGGCGAGGGCGCGGACATCGGCGCCGCCGTCGTCTATCTGGCCAGCCGTGAGGCTGCTTACGTCACGGGCCAGACAATCCACGTCAACGGCGGCATGGCGATGATCTGACTCCTCTTGTCAGCGCCCGACCGCCGTTCTACGTGCGATGAGGAAACACGAACCCCAATATCGAAGAGGGAAGAAAGCATGAGCGAGACCGCCGATCGCGTGAAGAAGATCGTCGTCGAGCATCTCGGCGTCGAAGCCGACAAGGTGACCGAAGATGCGAGCTTCATCGATGATCTAGGCGCCGACAGCCTCGACATCGTCGAGCTGGTGATGGCGTTCGAAGAAGAATTCGGCGTCGAAATCCCCGACGATGCGGCCGAAAAGATCGGCACCGTCAAGGATGCGATCACCTATATCGACGAGCATCAGGGCTGAGCCGGGCGGGTGGCCTTGCCGCCCGATCAGGCCCGATCAGCCAAAGGGCCCACGCGGGCCGATCAACTTGAACCGGCTCTTCGTCCCAGTGATTTTCCGGGGCGAGGGGCCGTTTCGCTATTGGCAATTCGGCGAGTGACTGGTCGTCTGTTGCCCGGGACGTGAAGAAGGAAAATGCGATGCGCCGCGTTGTCGTAACCGGATTGGGCCTCGTGACGCCGCTCGGCGCCGATGTCGAGACCGCCTGGGCCAATATCCTGGCGTCAAAGTCGGGCGCAGGCACGATCACGCGCTTCGACGCGAGCGACTATGCGTGCCGGATCGCGTGCGAGGTCAAGCCCGCCGATCATCCCTATGGCTTTGATCCCGGCAAACGCGTCGACCATAAGGTCCAGCGCCAGGTCGACCCATTCATCATTTTCGGCATAGATGCGGCGAGCCAGGCGCTCGAAGACGCCGGGCTCACCGACATGAGCGAGGAAGAGCGGCTGCGCACGGGCTGCTCGATCGGCTCGGGCATCGGTGGCTTGCCGGGGATCGAGAGCGAGTCGCTGGTGCTGCACGAGCGCGGACCCCGGCGCGTGTCGCCGCACTTCGTGCATGGCCGCCTGATCAATCTCATCTCGGGCCAGGTGCAGATCAAATATGGCCTGATGGGGCCCAACCATGCCGTCGTCACGGCTTGCTCGACCGGCGCGCATTCGATCGGCGATGCCGCGCGGATGATCATGCTCGACGACGC
Source organism: Sphingomonas sp. (assembly GCA_019744885.1). GTDB lineage: Bacteria > Pseudomonadota > Alphaproteobacteria > Sphingomonadales > Sphingomonadaceae > Sphingomonas. Next base: position 17,079 of record JAIETY010000093.1, on the reverse strand, counting down.
CGATGTCATGCTCGCGGGCGGCGCCGAGGGCGCGATCTGTCCGATCGGTATCGCGGGTTTTGCGCAGGCGCGCGCCCTTGCCACCGAGTATAATGATGCACCCGAAAAGGGCAGCCGCCCTTATGACAAGAACCGCGACGGGTTCGTGATGGGCGAGGGCGCAGGTGTGCTCGTGCTTGAGGAATATGAGCATGCGAAGCGGCGCGGCGCGAAAATATACGCCGAGGTGATCGGTTACGGCATGTCGGGCGACGCCTATCACGTTACCGCGCCCGAGCCGACCGGGGCGGGTGCCTATCGGTCGATGGCGATGGCGATGAAGCGGTCAGGCCTGTCACTCGGCGATATCGATTATATTAACGCGCACGGCACCTCGACGATGGCCGATCTGATCGAGCTGGGCGCGGTGCGGCGCTTGTTCGGCAATGCGATCGGCACCCTGTCGATGAGCTCGACCAAGTCGGCGATCGGGCATTTGCTCGGCGGCGCGGGCGCGGTCGAGAGCATTTTCTGCATTCTTGCGATGCGCGACCAGATTGTGCCGCCGACGCTCAATCTCGACGATCCCGACGAAGGCGCTGAGGGCGTCGATCTGGTGCCGCATGTCGCCAAGGAGCGGCGTGTGAAGGCGGTGCTGAACAACTCGTTCGGCTTTGGCGGCACCAACGCCAGCATCATCATGAAGGCGATGGACTGAGCCCGAAAGGCCCGACGGCAATGCGCAGGCTTGGTTGTTTCGGATTGATTCTCGTGCTCGCGCTCGCGGTCGGCGCGTTTCTAGTGCTGCAGGAATGGGGCGGACGCGGGCCGCTCGCCGCCAGCACCCGCTTCGAAGTGAGCGACGGCGCGACCCTCGCGGGGACGGCGCAGCGGCTCGAAAGGATCGGCGCGGTCCATTCGGCGGATCGCTTCAAAATCTATGCGCGGTTGTTCGGCGCGCGGACGCGGATCAAGGCGGGCGAATATCGCTTTCCGGCGCATTTGAGCGAGGCCGATATCCTGAAGTTGCTACAGGGCGGCAAAACGCTCCAGCGCTTCGTGACGGTGCCGGAGGGCTGGCCATCGATCTTGGTCAAGGAACGGCTCGACGCGATGGCCGAGCTGAAGGGCAGCGTCGAGGCGCCGCGCGAGGGATCGGTCCTGCCCGACAGCTATAGCTTCGAGCGTGGTGATGACCGCGCGACGATCGTCAAGCGGATGCAGGATGCGATGACCAATTATCTCGCGGCTGCCTGGGCCAAGCGCAAGCCGGGGCTGGCGGTGCGCACGCCCGAGGAAGCGCTGGTGCTTGCGTCGATCGTCGAGAAGGAAACGGGCAAGCCGAGCGAGCGGCGGACGGTCGCGGCGGTTTATTCAAACCGGCTGAAACAGGGGATGATGCTCCAGGCCGATCCGACGATCATCTATCCCATCACCAAGGGCAAGCCGCTCGGGCGTCGTATCCTGCTGTCCGAAGTGCATGCGGTGAATGATTACAACACCTATGCGATGACCGGCTTGCCCAAGGGACCGATCTGCAATCCGGGGCGGGCGAGCATCGATGCGGTGCTCGATCCGGCCGACAGCCGCGCGCTGTATTTCGTCGCGGACGGGAGTGGCGGACATGTGTTTGCCGACACGCTCGACCAGCATAATCTCAACGTCGCCAAATGGCGGGCGTATCGCGCGGCGCACGGGATTTGACCGCCGCTCGGCTGGGCTGCTTTTTTCCCAACCGTTCGTGTCGAGCGAAGTCGACACACCGCGCGGCTCGCTTGCGGCCCGTCCCTCGACGTTGCTCGGGACGAACGGGGGCGCAGTGGCGAAAGTCGTTAGCTGCGCAACCCAGCCGCTTCGCGCGCCAGCGCTTCCACCTCGGCCATGGTCGCGCCCTTGGGCGTCACCCAACTGCCGCCGACGCACAACACCGGGTCGAACGCCAGCCAGTCGGGTGCGGTCACTTCGGTGATGCCGCCGGTGGGGCAGAAGCGGCACTGGTAGAAAGGCGCCGCGAGCGCCTTGAGCGCGGGCAGGCCGCCTGCCGCCATGGCCGGGAAGAATTTGAAATGCGTCAGGCCAAGGTCGAGCCCGGTCATGATGTCGGCGGCATTGGCGATTCCAGGCAGGAAGGGCACGCCGCTGTCGATGATCGGCGTCGCGAGTCGCTCGGTCAGGCCGGGCGAGACGATAAACTCGGCCCCGGCGTCCATCACTGCCGCGAACTGGTCGGCATTGACGACGGTGCCGGCGCCGACGATCGCGCCGGGGACCTGCTTCATCGCCCGGATCGCGTCGAGCGCGGCGGGCGTGCGCAGCGTGACTTCGAGCACGCGCAGGCCGCCTGCGACCAACGCTTCGGCCAGCGGCTGCGCGGTCGCGGCGTCGTCGATCACCAGCACCGGGATCACCGCGCTGGTCCGCATGATGTCGGCAATATCGGTCATCGGGCGAACTCCTGGGCAAAAGCAGCCGCTGCGCCGAACAGGCCGGGCTGGGGATGGGTGATCAGCTTGACCGGGATTGCTTCCATCATGCTGCGGAAGCGGCCCTTGGCGGCAAAGCGTTCGGCAAAGCCCGAGCGGGCGAGGTGGTCCTTGAGCCGCAAGCCCAGGCCACCGGCGATCACCACACCCTTGGCGCCTTGCGCGAGCGCGAGATCGCCCGCCACTGCGCCCAGTGAGAGGCAAAAACGGTCGAGCGCCGCCAGCGCAAGGCTGTCGCTGCCTTCGAGCGCTCGGGTCCAGATCGCCTTGTCGTCGATGCGCGGATCGTCGCGCTTTTCGATCTCGGCGAGCGTGCGGTAGATGCCGACGATGCCGGGGCCGGACACAACGCGTTCGGCCGAGACGCGTCCATGATCGGCCCGCAGCCGCTTGAGCACGGCATCCTCGATGCTATCAAGCGGCGCGAAATCGGTGTGGCCGCCTTCGGTTTCGAGCACATGATAGCCGCTGGCGGTGCGCAAGACCTGCGCGACGCCAAGGCCGGTGCCGGGACCGCAGACGGTAATGATGCCGCGCTCGGGCAGCGGCTGGTCAGGCCCGGTGATCGTCTCGAACATCGCGTCGTCGACTTGCGCGACGGCGTGGCCGACTGCGCCGAAATCATTGATCAGCACATAATCGTCGACGTTCAGCCGTTCCTTCACCAGCGCCGGGCGGATCACCCACGGATTGTTGGTGAGCTTGATCAACTCGCCGCCGACCGGTGACGCCACCGCAATCGCAGCGGCGCGGGGGAGGGGACCCGCCTGCGCGCCAAAGGCTTCCCACGCCGTCTGAAGGCTGGCGTATTCTGCGGTTTTGAGCGTGACGGGGTCGCCGAGCGATTGCACCCGCCCGCCCACGACCTCGGCGATCGCAAAGCGGGCATGGGTGCCGCCGATATCGACTGAAACGACCTGCATCACGCGCCCATCGCGGCGAGCAGGGCGCTGCCGCCCTTTTCAGCCTCATTGGCACCGAGACGGAACAACGAGAACAGCTCGCGGCCTGTCCCAGTTGCGGCGGGGGGCGAACTCGCAGGCGAGCGCGTGGCCCATTCGGCATCGTCGACTTGCGCGTGGAGCACGCCGGCCTCGGCATCCATCCGGATCACATCACCGTCGCGCACTCGGCTGAGAGGGCCGTCGCCCAGCGCCTCGGGGCTGGCGTGGATCGCGCACGGCACCTTGCCGCTCGCGCCCGACATCCGGCCATCGGTGACGAGCGCGACCTTGAAACCGCGATTCTGCAGTACGCTGAGCGGTGGTGTGAGCTTGTGGAGCTCAGGCATGCCGTTAGCGCGCGGGCCCTGGAAGCGGACCACCACGATGACATCGCGGTCGAGTTCGCCGGCCTTGAAAGCGGTTTGCACGGCGGCCTGATCCTCGAAGACGCGGGCAGGCGCCTCGATGATCCAGCGGTCGCGTTCGACCGCGGAAACCTTGATGCACGCGCGGCCGAGATTACCGGTCAGGATGCGGAAGCCGCCTTCGGGCGAGAAGGGGGCAGCGGCGGGCTTCAGGATGGTATCGTCGCCGCTCGCGCCCGGATCGCGCCAGACGAGCTTGTCGTCGTCGAGCGCCGCCTTGACGGCATAGGCCGATAGGTCCTCGCCCGACACCGTCAGCAAGTCGCGGTGCAGAAGCCCTTCGCTCAGCAATTCGCGGATCACATAGCCGAGGCCACCGGCATCCTCGAACTGATTCACGTCCGCAGAACCGTTCGGATAGACGCGCGCGACCAGCGGCACGACGCGTGAGAGCCGGTCGAAATCCTCCCAGTCGATCGTGATTCCGGCACACGCCGCAATCGCGGGCAAATGGATCAAGTGATTGGTCGAGCCGCCGGTCGCAAGCAGGCCAATCGCAGCGTTGACGATCGCCTTTTCATCAACGCAGTGGCCGATCGGGCGGTAGTCGTCGCCGTCCCAACCGATCTGCGCGATGCGGTGGACGGCAGCGCGGGTGAGCTCCTGCCGCAGCTTGGTACCCGGATTGACGAAAGCCGCGCCCGGGACGTGGAGGCCCATCATCTCCATCATCATCTGGTTCGAATTGGCGGTGCCGTAGAAAGTGCAGGTGCCCTTAGAATGATAAGCGGCGATTTCTGAATCGAGCAGTTCGTCGCGGCTCGCTTTGCCTTCCGCGTACAACTCGCGGGTACGGGCCTTTTCCTTGTTCGAAATGCCCGACCGCATCGGTCCGCCGGGGATCAGGATCATCGGCAGATGGCCGAAGCGGAGCGCGCCCATCAGCAGCCCCGGCACGATCTTGTCGCAAATGCCGAGCAGCGCGGCGCCCTCGAACATGCCGTGCGACAGCGCAATCGCGGTCGACAGCGCGATCGTATCGCGGCTGAAGAGCGACAGCTCCATGCCGGGAAAGCCCTGCGTCACGCCGTCGCACATCGCGGGCACGCCGCCCGCGACCTGTGCGGTCGCTCCCGCCTCGCGGGCCCAGATCTTCATCTGCTCGGGGTAGCGATAATAGGTCGCGTGTGCGCTGAGCATGTCGTTGTAGGCGGTAACGATGCCGATGTTCATCGCGCGACCCGCCTTCATCGTGTCGCGGTCTTCCTCGGTCCCCGCGAACCCGTGGGCGAGATTGGCGCAACCGAGCATCGGGCGATCGACGCCGCTCTCGCGCTCGCGTTCGATTAGCCCGAGATAGGCGGCACGGCCCGGCTTCGACCGTTCGATGATCCGGTCGGTGACGGCAGCGATCTCGGCATTGAGGCTCATTTACGCACTCCAGTGGATGTCGATCGGCAGCTCGATATCGGCGAGCACGCGACCGATGGGATAGGGCGACATCGGCCCGTCCTTGATCGCGCGCTCGATGACGTCGCGCTTGGCCTGGCCGGTGACCGCGAGCATCAGCGCGCGGCTGGCGACAATCGCCTGCCGGGTGAGGGTGACGCGCGCGACGGGGGCTTCCTTAGGCAAGTCAGCGGGCATCACTCCGACCGCGCGGCGCTCCTTGGGGCCATTGACCGCTTCGTCGAAATCGGGGCCGGGGAAGATCGAGGCAGTATGGCCGTCGGCACCGACGCCGAGCACGCACAGATCGAGCGGCCAGTGGACGTCCTGCAACCGGGCGTCAGCGGCGCGACCGGCTGCCTTATAGTCCGAGGCAGCTTCGCTGGTGATCGGCAGCACGCGCACGCCCTTGGGCAGGAAGACCTTGGCGATCGCCGTGATGTTCGACAGCGCGTCGCCCATCGGCACCAACCGGTCGTCGGTCGGCAGGATCGTCACCCGCTTCCAGTCGAGCTTGGCCTTGGCGAGCTTGTCATAGATGGCGAGGGGCGTCTTGCCGCCGGGGAGCGCGATAACAGCGGCACCGCGCGCATCGATTGCGGACTCAACGATAAACGCGGCGTCTCCCGCGACCGCATCGGCCATTTCGTCGGCGCTGTCATAGTCCCACCATTCGATCTCGGTCATCATCTCATCCCTTTGCCCTCTCCCGCTTGCGGGAGAGGCTACGAAGACTTGGTCGCGAAGCGGCCTAGTCGAAGTCGGTGAGGGCCTTCTACTTCTCGGGCGCGATGAAGAAGAAGGAGGCCCTCACCCAACCCTCTCCCGCACGCGGGAGAGGGCTAGATAATCTCACTCATCATGCCACGTCACGCCGTCGCGCTCGGTGAGTGCAATCGCTGCCGATGGCCCCCAGCTGCCCGCCGTATAGGGTTTGGGCTTCATTCCATTGGCGTCCCAGCCACGCCGGATCTGGTCGATCCAGGTCCATTGCGCTTCGACTTCGTCGCGCCGCACGAACAGGGTCGGGTCGCCGTCGATCAGGTCGAGCAGCAGCCGTTCATAAGCGATCCGCCGCCGGGTCCCCGCAAATTCGGTATCGAGCGACAGGTCGAGCGGCACTTCGCGCAGGCGGATGCCCTCGCGGTCGAGCCCCGGCTCTTTCGCCATCACCAGCAGGCGCACATATTCCTCGGGCTGGAGGCGGATGACGAGCGCATTGGGCTGGAGCTTGCCGCCACGCTCAGCGAAGATCGAATGCGGTACCGGCTTGAACTGGATCACGATTTCGGAATGCCGGGCGGGCAGGCGCTTGCCGGTGCGCAGGTAGAAGGGCACGCCCTGCCAGCGCCAATTATCGACATGCGCCTTCAATGCAACGAAGGTCTCGGTGGGTGAGGACTCGCCGAGCTCGTCGGCATAACCGCGTACCGCCTCGCCCTTGACCGCGCCCGCGACATACTGGCCGGTGACGGTGAGCTGCGGCGCATCGGCTTCCACAATCGGGCGGAGCGAGCGCAGCACCTTGACCTTTTCGTCGCGAATCGACGTGCCGTCGAAGCGGGCGGGGGGCTCCATCGCGATCAGCGCGAGCAATTGCAGCATATGGTTCTGGACCATGTCACGCAACGCGCCCGAGCTTTCGTAATAGCCCGCGCGTCCCTCGAGCCCGACCGTCTCGGCGACCGTAATCTGGACATGGTCGATCCCGCGCGCGCTCCATACCGGCTCGAACAAGGTATTGCCGAAGCGCAGGGCGAGGATGTTCTGAACGGTTTCCTTGCCGAGATAATGGTCGATACGGAACGTGCGGTCTTCGGGGAAGACCTCAGCCACCGCATCGTTGATCTCGCGACTCGTCGCGAGATCAGTGCCGAGCGGTTTTTCGAGGCCGATCCGCACGCCGTCGCAGGCGAGCCCGGCGCCCGCGAGCCCGGCGATTGTCGCGCGGAACAGCGATGGTGCCGTCGACAGGAAGATCGCGAGCCCTTGGTCACAGCTCCCCACCTTCGTCGCGAGCGCATCAAAGCCCTCGGGATGCGACGCGTCGAGTGGTTGATAGCCCAGCCGATCGAGGAATTGGCCGACCGCAGCATCATTCTTGCGATCGACGGGCAGATAGGTATCGAGCGCGTCGGCGGCAAAGGCGCGGTAGCTGGCATCGTCATGCTGCGAGCGCGCGGTGCCGGTGATCGTCAGTCCCGGCGGGAGCAAGCCATCGATGTGCAGGCCGTAGAGCGAGGGCAGCAGCATGCGCTGGGCGAGATCGCCGGTTGCGCCGAACAGCAGAAGCTTGCCTGCGGGTTGGTTCATAGGATCAGTCCCGCCTGCGGGTCGAGCCCGGCCATGATGTTCAAGTTCTGCACCGCAGCGCCGCTGGCGCCCTTGCCGAGATTGTCGAGCGTGGCGATGAGCCGGGCCTGCCCCGTCGCGGTGTCGCCACCGACGTGCAACGTCATGCGGTCGGTGCCGGCATCGTCTTCGATGCGGACGAAGCGTGCGCCGGGATCGGCGACGCGGATCACGGGGCTTGTTGCATAGGCGTCGATCAGCGTCGCGCGGATCGCCTCGATTGTGGGGCGACGCGGGAGCGCGTGAAGCGCGAGCGGGACTTCGACGACCATGCCGCGATAGGTCCGCGCGACGCTGGGCGTGAAGATCGGCGGGTGCTCGATCCGCGCATGCTTTTGCATTTCGGGGACATGCTTGTGGTCGAGATCGAGCGCATAGGCGCGATAGGTGGTGGCTTCGGCGCCGCCTTCAAAATCGGCGATCATCGACTTGCCGCCGCCCGAATAGCCCGAAACCGCGTTGACCGTCAGCAACCAGTCCGGCGGCAGAATTCCAGCGCGCACGAGTGGGCGCACGAGCGCGAGGAAGCCGGTGGGATAGCAGCCGGGATTGGTGACATACCGTGCGCTGGCAATCGCCTCGCTCTGGCCGGGATCGAGCTCAGCGAAACCATAGACCCAGCCAGCAGCGGTGCGGTGTGCGGTCGATGCATCGATCACGCGGGTCGCTGGGTTGGTGATCAGCGACACGGCTTCGCGCGCGGCATCGTCAGGCAGGCAGAGGATGACGAAATCGGCGGCATTCAGCGCTTCGCCGCGCGCGGCCGGGTCCTTGCGCCGCGCATCGTCGAGGGTGACGAGCTTCAGATCAGTCCGGCTGCTCAGCCGTTCCCGAATTTCAAGGCCAGTGGTCCCGGCTGCGCCGTCGATGAAAACTTGTGCCGTCAATCGATGTCACCCAGGCTCACCAGCGCGGTTTGAGCGATATAGCCGACCCGACCGATCCGTGGCGCCGTGCCCCAAACCTGCCCGCCGGCAAAATCGAGCGCTTCGATCAGATCGCCCACTGCAAGCATGGCAATCACCGGCGCATCCTCCGCAGGCCCGGTCCGAAACGGCGCGGGCGTCGCGACCGACATAGCCAAGGGCGCGGCATAATGCGGGGCGAATACGTATTCGGCGAGGCGAATGTCGGCGAGATCGCGCCGCACGGCCTGAGTTTCGGTGTCGAGCGGGCGCCGGGGCCCGGTGAGCGCAAAGCTCCTACGCAGGGACTCGCTCGGCGGTGATGCCGGGCTTGGAGCCGAGAAACTGGCCGAATTCTTCAAGGAAACTTGCCCCTTCGACGGTGCGCGCGACATAGATATTCCGTTTGTCGCTGTCGTCGCGCTCGCGTCGCAGATAGCCGAGCGACCCGAGCCTGTTCAAGGCGCGTGTCACAACCGGCTTCGAAACATTCAATCCGCGTGCCAGCCCGCGCACCGTATGCGGGCCTGGATCGAGGTAGACGATCAGCAACAACGCCATCTGGCGGTTGGTGAGATCGGGCTCACCCGAGCGGACATAATCCACCAACGCGCCCATCCAGCGGTTGAGCGGTTGGGGTGAAGCGATGGCAATATGCGTTCCGTGCATGGCGTGATCACAGTGTTCAGGAGGATAAGTGAAACGATGAACGCGCGGGCCGCGAACTGGTTTCGTCGGGTTTCGATTGGGCCGGTTGCCGCGCCCCGCCGCACGGGCGGGGGCAGGAGACGCGGCACATTTGGCGCAACGGTTGATCGCGCGACGGTGCTCGCCTATGTGCGCGCTTTATCCCGTCTTTCGGAAATCGCACCCAAGCCATGCTTTTCACTTTCCTGTTCGTTGTCCAGGCGCTTGTCGCGGCCGGTCTTGTCGGCGTCATTCTGATGCAGAAGTCCGAAGGCGGCGGGCTCGGCATGGGCGGCAGCCCGTCGGGGCTGATGTCGGCGCGCGGTGCTGCCGATTTTCTGACGCGGATGACATCGATCCTGGCGACGGCGTTCGTCAGCCTGGCGATCGTGCTCGCGGTGCTGGCCGCGACCCGGCAGACGCAGCGCGTGACGGCGACCGCACCTGCACCCGCCGCGCCAGTGACCGCGCCCGGCGCACCATCGCCGCTCGGTGCTGCCCCGTCGCCGCTTGGTCCGCAGAAGTCCGCTGCGCAGGTCGCCGCCGAAGCCGAGGCCAAAACCAAGCCCGCCGCCAACGCGACCGCGCCGGTCACGGGCAACAGCGCGGTGCCGATCGAGCGCTGACGCCGCGCGGTCTCGCCGCCAGCGAAAAAGTTTTTCGCTGGCTGGAGGGATTCGCACGCTTGCCCCGGTGGCAGGTTCACCGCTAGGCGTTTCCTCCCATGACGCGGTTCATTTTCATCACCGGCGGCGTGGTCTCCTCGCTTGGCAAGGGTCTTATGGCAGCGAGCCTTGCGGCGTTGCTGCAAGCGCGCGGCTATCGCGTGCGGATTCGCAAGTTCGATCCCTATCTCAACGTCGATCCGGGCACGATGTCGCCCTATCAGCACGGCGAAGTCTTCGTCACCGACGATGGCGCCGAGACCGATCTCGACCTTGGCCATTATGAGCGCTTCACCGGCGTGCCGGGGCGCCAGTCCGACAATGTGACCTCGGGCCGCATCTACCAGACGATCATCAACCGCGAGCGGCGCGGTGATTATCTGGGCGCTACGGTGCAGGTGATCCCGCACGTCACCGATGCGATCAAGGCGTTTGCGGTGGCCGATTCGGATGATGTCGATTTCGTGCTGTGCGAGATCGGCGGCACCGTCGGCGATATCGAATCGCTGCCGTTCATCGAAGCGATTCGCCAGCTTCGCAACGATCTGGGCCGCGCGCGATCGGTGTTCATTCACGTCACGCTGGTGCCGTACATTGCGGCGGCGGGCGAATTGAAGACCAAGCCGACGCAGCACAGCGTCCGCGAGCTGACCGCGCTCGGCATCCAGCCCGATGTGCTCGTCTGCCGAGCCGAGCGTCCGCTCCCCGCCAGCGACCGCGCCAAGATTGCGCTGTTCTGCAACGTGCCGGTCGAAGCGGTGATCCCCGCGCTCGACGCCCAGTCAATTTATGGCGTGCCGCTGCAATATCATGCTGAAGGGCTCGATCATGCCGTGCTGAACGCCTTCATGATCGATGCCGGTGCCGTGCCCGACCTGTCGCGTTGGTCCGACATTATGGAGCGGCTCGGCAATCCCGAAGGCGAAGTGACCGTTGGCGTGGTCGGTAAATATGTCGGCCTGCCCGATGCCTATAAGTCGCTCAACGAAGCGCTGGTGCATGGCGGCATCGCCAACCGCGTCAAGGTCAACATCCAGTGGATCGACGCCGAATTGTTCGAAGCTGAAGACAGCGACATCGCCGCCAAGCTCGAGCCGATGCACGCGATCCTCGTCCCCGGCGCGTTTGGCGAGCGCGGGGCGGAGGGCAAGATCGCCAGCGTCCGCTTTGCGCGCGAGCGGCAAGTGCCGTTCTTCGGCATCTGCTTCGGCATGCAAATGGCGTGCATCGAAGGGATGCGGAACCTCGCCGATGTGCCGCAGGCCTCCTCGACCGAATTCGGGCCGACGCCCGAGCCGGTGGTGGGGATGATCACCGAATGGATGTCAGCAGCGGGCCTGCAGACGCGCGCAGCCGGCGGTGACCTCGGCGGCACGATGCGGCTTGGGGCCTACCCGGCGACGCTGGCTGGCAATAGCGTCGTCGCGTCAATTTATGGCGTGACCGAGATCAGTGAGCGCCATCGCCACCGTTATGAGGTCAACACCGCCTATCGCGATCCGCTGGAGAAGGGCGGGCTGGTGTTTTCGGGTATGTCGCCCGACGGCACGCTGCCCGAAATCGTCGAGCGGCCCGACCATCCGTGGTTCGTCGGCGTTCAATATCACCCGGAGCTGAAGAGCAAGCCGTTCGACCCGCACCCGCTGTTCAAGAGCTTCATCGAAGCGGCGGTGCGCCAGAGCCGGTTGGTCTAGCGCCTAATTTCTGGCCGCGGCTAGCCGCCGCCCTGTCTCGAAAGGTGTCAAAAGTCACGACCATCCCAAGGGGGTGGCGCTCGCCGCCGCGCGGCAAATTGCAGCCATGTCAAAGAGCACCGACTCGCACTGACACAGCATTTCCGACATTGAAACCCAGCGCCCGCACAGCTTTGTCCGGTTAAGGTGTCGTGAAAATTTGACACTTTAAAATGTTCAGATAAATTGACACCAGTGCGGATTTGCGCGGGTCGTTACGGGGCTGGGCCGTCCGATATCGTGGGTTCGACCGCACTGGTGAACGACGGTCATGTTGACCGTCGTGCGGTCGTGCCGGGGATTGGGACACTTTCTGCACATCGACCGTCTGATGTCCCAAGAGAGGGAAGAGAATGGCAGACGATATGGACACGGTTTATCCGACCGGGCTGACGCCAAGACAAGCCGAAGAAATTCAACAAGGCTTGATGTGGGGAACCCGGATTTACGCAGGCATCGCGGTCGCCGCGCATGTTTTGGCGTTTATCTATTCCCCTTGGCTGCACTGATCGGGAGGATAAATCATGAAAGAAGGACGTATCTGGCTGTATGTCAGTCCTAGTATTGGCCTCCCGCTGTTTTTCATTGCCTTTGTGACGGCATCTTTGCTCGTGCATGCGTCGATCCTGACGAACACGACCTGGATGGCGGCATTCTTCCAGGGCAGTGCCAAGGCGGCGGCTCCGGCACCGGCACCTGCGGCTCCCGTTGCCGCGGCGCCGGTTGCTGCGGCGCCGGCGACCGATGCAATGGCGACGAACGAAGCAGCGAAATGAGCTTTTGGCGCTGCTTCGGCAGCGTCAACCGGCTGCAATGAAGAAGGGGCAGGGGGCCAGCGACCCTGCCCCTTCTCTTGTCAGGCAGATTTGGGGCGGGCGCGGAGCAAGGGCAGCATCGTTGCCAGCGTCGCGACCAGCAGCACGATCTCCAACGTATAGACGATGATATAGCCGGTCGCAGCGGGCTGCCACGGCAGAGCAAGCCCGGCGGGTTGGCCGACATCGCGCAGGAAACCGCCCAGCGCGGCGCCGACTCCGGCGGCGGTCGCCTGCGCCGCTCCCCAGCTGCCGAGCGCGAGGCCGATATGCTCCTTGGGCGCGAAGTTCATCGTCGCCGTCAGCGTGCCATGGCCGAACAACCCGCCGCCAAAGCCGATCAGCCCAACGCCCACCACGAACAGCCACGCGACATGCAGCGGCGCCGCCGCGATCACCATCGCGAAGGCGGGGATGCCGACGAGCGCGCCGATGATCGCCATGCGGAACGGATCAAAGCCCCGGCTGAGGATGCGCGACGCCAGCGCAAAGCCGAGCAGCCCGCCGCCGGCAAAGGTCGCGGTGAGCTTGGTGGTATCACCGACGCTCAAGCCCAGAATCTGGCCGCCATAAGGCTCGAGCAGGATATCCTCCATGCTGAACGCCAGCGTGCCGAGCGCGACCGCCACCAGCCGGCGGATCGCATGCGCCTCCGCCGCATAGAGCGCCCAGGACTCCTGAAAGCCGCGCTGCGCTTCGATCACGCGGTTGGGCTGGCGCGCTTCCTGCTTCCAAAGCGCCGCAAAATTGAGCGCGAAGGTGATGACGGCGGTGCCCTGAATGACCTGAATGAGCCGCCCGTGCGAAAAATTGGCGAGCGCCGCGCCGAACAGCAGCGCCGCGACGATCATCCCGATCAGCAGCATCGAATACATCAGCCCGACGATATTCGGGTGCGCCGATTCGGGCGCCTGATCGGTGGCGAGCGCCAGCCCGACCGTCTGGGTGATGTGGAGGCCCGCCCCGACCAGCAGAAAGGCGAGGCCGGCAGCGGCCTGGCCGATCCACGCCGGCGCGCTGCCCGATTGCCCCGCGCCCGCCAGCACGAGCAGCGCAAACGGCATCATCGCCAGCCCGCCGAATTGCAGCATCGTGCCGCGCAGGATGAACGGCACGCGCCGCCAGCCCAGCGCCGACACATGCGCGTCCGAGCGAAAGCCGATCAGCGCACGGAACGGCGCAAACAGCATCGGCAGCGCGAGCATCACCCCGACCAACGTCGCAGGCACGCCGAGCTCGACGATCATCACCCGGTTGAGCGTGCCCGCCAGCAGCACCAGCGACACGCCGACCGACACCTGGATCAGCGACAGCCGCAGCAAGCGCGACAGCGGCAGATCGTCGGTCGCGACATCGGCGAACGGCAGCACCCGGCTGCCCCAGCCCATCCAGATCGAGATCATCTTGCGATTGGCACGGTCAAGGGCCCCGCGCGACGCCGAACGTGATTGCTTGCCCATGTCGGTCATCGTCGCCGCTCGTCTCCGCTCCCCGCGTCGCCACGGTCCAAAGCCGGTAGCGTCACGGCGCGAGATGACGCGATGCCGGGGCGATTTGCAAGGGGGGAAGCGGGGGCGCGGCCGTGCGGACTGGCTTGCGCCGCTGAGGGGCTGAAAAGTCACAAAAGTCACGACCATCCCAGGGGGGTAGCGGGGGGCTGTTCGGCGGGTTGAAAGAGCGATGATGTCCCGGGGTCGCACAGGATTTCCGACATTGGAAGGGGCGGGGTGGGTCTGCTGGTGGTGGGCGGACGGCGGGCAGGTTTGGAGCACCGAACAGGCGAGAGTGAGCATACGTCCGGGCATCAGTTGTTGGGAGTTTCGTGCACCCTTGGGCCCGTCCCGGCAGCCCGCAGACGGCTTTGAAAAAGCGGTATTATACGGTGCTTTGCCGCTAGCGACCCGAGCTACCGTACGTGCTTGAAAATCATTACATGAACGACAAGCGGGTCTGGAATAACGACGGACCTCCACCTAAGGATTAGTAATGTTGAAAGACGGTATTTGTTGATATTCTCGAAAGTGTGATGGCCAATGAAACTCGCGTCGCGCACAGCGTTTGAACGAGATCCCTTCAAACTCAAGAGCTATCTTGGGGACATTATTGCGCTGTCGAATGGGGAACGAGAGGCTCTGGGATTTCTTTCTGGCGGAGCTTATCAGGACGCGATCTCGCAGAAGCGCCTGTTTGCGATGGTCGCAGAAGATGAGGCCGGTCAGACCCGGGTGGTGGGGTATATCTTGCACGGTGGGATATTTCCTCACGCCCGAGTGCAGCAGGTCTGTGTAAAGTCCGACTGGCGGCGGCACAAAATTGCATCAGCCCTAATGGATGCTCTGATTTCTGATTTGGAGCGTGCGGGCTTTCTCACAGTGAAAGCGAAAGTTGCGGGTGACCTCGCGCACGCTCAGGCATTCTATGAGCGGCACGGATTTCACGCTGTTAGTTCAACGGCCGGTGGGAGCACGCGCGGACGAACAATCGTTGTCCGCGTCCGAAATCTCGCGACGCCGCACCTGTTTTCAAGCCAACCCATTGTGCAAATTGGTTTACCGCATCGTTTCGGGGCAGAGGCATCCTTCTACACATTTGACCTGAACGTCTTTTTTGACCTGGTTAGAAATCGTGAGAGGCATGATTCTGCATGCGCACTATTTGGCGCTGCGCTAGATCACCGCATCCGGCTGGGGGTTGCGCCTGAGTTTGTCAACGAACTGAGGCGCACGTCTCGCGGACAGCACAATGATCCGGTGCTGCAAATGGCCTTGCAACTTCCTCGGCTGCCTCCCCCTATGGACGCTCAAGCGCTTGAACGCCTCTCCACTTACGTTCACGATATCGTGTTCACAAACACGGGCAACTCCGGAGCTGGCACCGATCAAGCACGAAGCGATGCCCGTCATCTCGCTCACTCCGCTATATCCCGCGTTTCAGCCTTCATCACCAGCGATGGCGCCTTGTTGGAAGCCCGTGACGAACTGCTGGCGAAAGTCGGCATAGATGTCGCCGGCCTGGACGAACTGCTCGGCTTGTTGGCCGACCCGGCGGATCACGTGCCGTCCCCCAAACGGCGGGGGGAGGGTTTCGAATGCCGAGAACCGACCGAAGCGGAAGCTTGCGTCTATCTAAAGAGCGCGGGCGTTCCACTGAGCATGGTCGACGAAATTTGCGGGCCGAGGGTAGGCCGCGCGGTGATCTGGCGCTCCGCAATCTGGGAAGGGGAGACGATCGTCGCAATTGCCTGTTTGGCGTCGCCCGTCTCCACCGTGGGCGAGCACAAGCTTCTGATCAATGTTAATCCCGGACATCTCGATCGCGAGCTCTACGCCGAGCACCTGCTCGACGCGGCCATAAAGCAGGCTTCTAAGAATAATCCCGCCGCGCTCCGCCTATCGAACGTACTTGGGCAGCCGACGGTTAGTGCGATGGCCACGTCCCGCGGTTTCGTTGCGAGGGAGGCGGGGCCCGACCTGATGAAGTTCGCTATCGGGCGGCCAATCACGCAAGACAGTTGGGAAGCGATTCGGCATACTACCCGCCGGAAGACCGGCCTCTGCTTGCCGACGCGCTGGCCACAATTGTCGGATAGCTCGCGCAACATTGTAGTGACGACGGGATCGGCCCAGCAGCTCAATCTTTCGCCGGAAAGGTTCGAGGATATGTTCGGGCCGACGCTCTATCTCTGGCCCGGTCGAGAGGCGGTGATCGTGCCCATTCAACGCGCTTATGCCGATGAGCTGCTCGGCACGAACACGCAACCCCGGTTCTCGTTTATTGAGGATCGCGATGTATCATTCCTGTCGCGCAGAGCCTACGTGAACACCCCCCGCGCCCGAAATGCGATGCGTCCGGGCCTCCCCATCTTGTTTCACGAATCCGGAAAAAATGGCGGACGAAGTGCTGTGGTCGCCATCGGGCGGATTGTGGATTCTGTCCTGATCCCTAAGGAGACCGTATCAGCGGATGCCTTGCGGAGGGTGGTCGTTGATGACCTGTCGGAATTCTCTGCGGTGGATGAAGTGCTGATGACCGCTTTTGATAACCTGATCGTTTGCCCGAAGCCGGTTCCCTTCGCTACCCTCAAAGAGTTCGGCGCGACCGGCGCTCGCAATCTCATTTCCGCGACGCCCGTGTCACACGAGAATTTGATTCGCATCGCCGAGGCTGCGTGGAGCAAATGACACCCGATGGCGACGCAATTATCTCGATCCAGCCACGCTACGCCAACGCCATTTTGGACGGTGTAAAAACCGTCGAACTGCGCCGCCGCATACCCGCTTTGTCAGTTGGTACCCGCCTGTGGATCTACGCAACCCTCCCAGTAGGCGCGGTGATTGGGCGTGCAACAGTGGATCGCATCGTGCGCGGCGAGCCAAAGAAGATTTGGTTAGAGTTTGGCGACCAAACTGGGATCGACCGGATTGATTTTGACGCCTATTTCAGCGGCGCAGAGGAGGCAATTGGGCTGCAGCTCGTCGACGTGCAGCGCAGTGTCGAGCAAGTCGATATCTCACAATTGCGCGCCTTGCGCGAAGGCTTTCATCCGCCTCAGGTAATCATGACAATAAGTAACCGCGAAGCGCAGCGGCTGCACGGAATGGCATTTTGATAAACCGCCGCTTGTATTAGGGTCAAAACCCAATCAGCCTCTTGAAAATATGCAGATAGGCTGATTCAAAGGGCTTCCACGGCAGATGGAGGT
>JAIETY010000038.1 GCA_019744885.1 Sphingomonas sp. | reverse complement strand
TCGGTAGCAGCGTCGCTTTTCGTTGGTGTGCTGATGTTTTCGGCTGCCGTTCCCGTCATCCCGGTTGCCTGATCCAGGCACGATTACAGGAGTGAAAGCGATGACGAAGTTTCTGACCCCCGGCCTGCTCGCCTTTGCGATGACCGGCCTGCTCATCATCGGGCACAGCGCCCTGATCAATGTGGTAGCCGGCGCCTGATGCGCGCCGCACCACGCCAGGCGCGCGACCCGCGACGCGACGTGGTGCCGATTTCGCGCGCCACGTCGCGCCGAAAGGCCTAGGCTGCGCGCCGATCGCAGGCATCACGCCCGCGCGGGAGCCGCACATGGCCAAGGCCCAGAAAAAATCGAACAAGGAAATCCGCAAACCCAAGGCGGAAAAACCCAAGAAGCTCAACGCATCGAACCCGTCGACCAAGGGCGCGGTGACCCCGGCGGGCAAAGCTTGAGCCCGACAATGGGTGACGATGACAGCTATATCTATGACGAAGCCAGCGGCGAATGGATCAGCGCCGCCGCCGCAGCGGCAGCACCCGCCGACAGCGATCGCATCGAAGTGCGCGATTCGGTCGGCAATGTGCTCGCCGATGGCGATCAGGTAACGCTGATCAAGGATTTGACGGTCAAGGGCGCGGGGCAGACGCTCAAGCGAGGCACGCTGATCAAATCGATCCGGCTGACCGGCGATGCCCAGGAAGTTGATTGTAAATATGACGGGATCAAGGGCCTCGTCCTGCGCGCGGAATTCGTGCGCAAGCGCTGAGGCCCTTTACCCTTGGGGTCAGCCTTTGCGGCTGGCTTCGAACAGGAACCAGGCGCGCTGTTCGGCTTCGTCGGTCCAGGTGTCGAGAATGCCGCTGGTGGCATTGTCCTTGGCCTCATCGACGATGTACTTGGCTTCGCGCAGCGCCGCGATCAGCTTCAGATTATCGTCGCGCAGCTCGGCGAGCATATCATCGGGCGCGACATAGCTCTCGTCATTGTCCTTGATCGTCTGGTGCCGCGCGATGTCGCCGATCGAGCGCAATGTGGTGTTGCCGGTTTTGCGCACGCGCTCGGCAATCGCATCGGTGGTCGCGAAAATCTGCGCCGCCTGCTCGTCGAGCAGCAGGTGATAATCGCGGAAATGCGGGCCCGACACGTGCCAGTGGAAATTCTTGGTCTTGAAATACAGCGCAAAGCTGTCGGCGAGGATCGTGTTGAGCGCCTCGGCGACGGTTTTGGTGGCATTTGATTTCAGGTCGGTCGGGGTCTTGAGGGCTGCTTCGGTCGCCATCTGCGATCTCCTTTGCGGGTGAATCGTCACGATAATGATTCGCCTAGCAAATTGTATCCATCGGGATCGGGAGAATCTTCGATCAGACTGGGGGAACGGCTAAATCAGCCGCAAGGCGCTGAGTGCTGCAATGATTGCCGCAAGAATCAGCAAGCCGCCTACGGGCAGGCGCGCCACGCGCTGGCGCAGCGGCGCGACGCCTTTCTCCCCCAGCGCGAGCGCGGCGGCAACGATCACCGCACCGCCGATCGTCGCGCCGACGGCGGCAAAGGCGGGCTCGCCGACCCGCAGCGCAATCGCCATCGTCAGGAACTGCGCGCTGCCAAAGCCAAGCGTCAGCATGCCGATCAGCGGCGTGAAGAGCGGCCCGGTGCGCCATCCGGTCATCGATTCGGGCGGTTTGAGCTTGCCGAAACAGCCAAGTCCGGCTGCGGCGAGCGCAATCGCAAGGAACAGCGCGCGCGCATTGGGGGTCAAGCGCGGTGCGATCAGCGCGCCCCCAGTCGCCGCCAGCGTATTGACGATCGCCAGCGTGATCACTGCCCCGAGGACCACCAGAGCCTGCTGACGGTAGCGTGCGCCAAGGCCCGCCATCAGCCACGGCGTGCGATCGGTCGCGTGTATCAGCAGGGCTGCGACGAGCGCCGCCATCAATGCGTCCATGCCCGTCCCAATCCGTCGAGGCTTTTGCTATGGCGCATGTTGCGTAAAGATGACGTTAGCCGGAAACGTCCGCCCGCACAGGCTTGACTTTCGCGCGCGCCTCCGCCAATTGGCCCGCCTGTTCAAGCGGCGGGCACCCCTGCTCGTCGCTTGTTGCTTTTTCAACTTCGCAGGATTTCGGGTCATGGCAAAGCCGACCACCGTCAAGATCAAGCTCGTCAGCTCGGCCGATACCGGGTTCTTCTACGTGACCAAGAAGAATCCGCGCACCAAGACCGAAAAGCTGAGCTTCAAGAAATATGACCCGGTCGTGCGCAAGCATGTCGACTTCAAGGAAGCCAAGATCAAGTAACGGCTTGGCTGCCCGAATCGCCCGGCGTCAGCCGATTCACAGAGCCGCAGGCCCCGGGCCTTGCGGCTCTTCGCTTGTCGGGAGCAGCGCGTTCACTTGCGCGACGAACGCCGCCAACGCGATCGGCTTCGACACATAGGCATTGGCGCCGGCCGCGCGGATGCGTTCCTCATCGGCGCGACTCGCATAGGCCGTGACCGCCAGAATCGGCGTCGTGCGCAGCGTCAGGTCACCGCGCACCTGCGCAATCAGATCATAGCCGCTGACATGCGGCAGCTGGATGTCGGTAATCAGCAGATCGGGCTGGAACGCGCGCGCGCGCGCCACCGCCTCGCGCCCGTCGCGTACGCCTTCGGTCTCAAAGCCATGCGCGCGCAGCAGATCGCAGAAAAGTTTGAGGTTGAGTTCGTTGTCCTCGACAACCAGCACCCTTTTTGCCACGTCCGCGCCACATCCTTTTTTCGATCAGGTCTCCGATTAGGCAATGCAGGCGCGCGATACAAATGAAGACGCGGCAGCACTGGCGTTGCAGGCGCTGGTGTGGGCGCTGGGCGAGCCCGCCCGGGCCGAACGGCTGCTGGCGCTGACGGGGCTGACGCCTGAAGGACTGCGGCAGGGCGCGGATTCACCGGCGGTGCTGGCGGCGGTGCTGGGCTTTCTTGAAAGCCATGAACCCGATTTGATTGCCTGCGCTGAGGCATTGGGCATCCCCCCGCCGACGCTCGTCGCGGCCCGCGCACGGTTGGAGGACGCATGAAGCCGCTGCTGATCTGCGATTGCGACGAAGTGTTGCTGCACATGGTCCGCCATTTCGGCGTCTGGCTGCGCGAACGGCACGATATTGAATTCAACATGTCGGGCGGCGATTTCCGCAACAGCATGAAGCGTCCTGACGGCGCGCTGGTCGAATTCGAAGAAATGCGCGGGTTGATCGACGGCTTTTTCCCTGACGAGATGGAGCGCCAGACGCTTGTCCCCGGCGCGCGCGAGGCATTGTTGGCATTGAGCGCGACCGCCGACATCGTCATCCTGACCAATCTCGGCGATCATTGCCGCGATGCGCGGATCGCCCAGCTCGCTGCGTTCGGCATCGAGCACCGCGTTGAGACCAACCAGGGCGGCAAGGGCGATCCGGTCGCCCGGCTGGTCGCCGAGCATGGCCATCCGGTCACCGTGTTTGTCGATGATCTCGGCGTGCATCATGAATCGGTCGCCAAGCATGCGCCCGCCGTCCACCGGCTGCACATGGTGTCCGAGCCCGAGCTGGCGCCGTACATCAAGCCGGCGCCGTTCGCGCATGCCCGCATCGACGATTGGCATGAAGCGTTGGCGTGGATTACCGAACGCTTCGCGCATGATCTTCCTGCCCCCGACCAAGGAGCCCCCGCATGACCGACCGCATCGCCACCAAGCTTGCCGCACTCGGCCTGACCTTGCCCGAAGCAGCAGCGCCGGTTGCCGCTTATGTGCCCGCGGTCGAAGTCGGCGGACTACTGCATATCTCCGGGCAAATCTCGTTCGCGCCCGATGGCTCCATCATGACCGGACGCGTCGGCGAAGACCGCGATCTCGATTATGCCAAGGAAGCGGCCGAACGCTGCGGACTGATGCTGGTTGCGCAAATGCACAAGGCGCTCGGCGATCTTTACCGGGTCGAGCGGATTGTGAAGCTGGGCGTGTTCGTCAATTCGGCGCCGAGCTTCACCGATCAGGCGAAGGTCGCCAACGGCGCGTCGGAACTGATGGTCGCGCTGTTCGGTGAGGCGGGCAAGCATGCGCGCAGTGCGGTCGGTGTCGCGGTGCTGCCCTTGGGCGCGGTGGTGGAGATCGATGCGATCGTGCAGGTGCAGGGGTAAGCGCCGCGAGGGGCCGGTTGCCGCCCGACCCCCGTTTGTGTCGAGCGAAGTCGAGACACAGGCCGCAAGCCAGTCGCTTGGTGCCCGTCCCTCGACGTTGCTCGTGACGAACGGAGGCGCCGTGCTCGCCTCACCCCAGTGCGGCGAGCTTTTCCTCGGCCTGCCGATCCAGCTCGGCGCGCGTTTTCTTCTCTGACGCGGTCTTCAACTGCCCACACGCCGCATCAATGTCGCGCCCGCGCGGGGTACGGGTCGGCGCCGAAATGCCCGCCTCGAAGATGATGTTCGAAAACGCATTGATCCGTTCGGGGAGCGAGGTGTCATAGGGCGCGCCCGGCCAGGGATTGAACGGGATCAGATTCACCTTGGCGGGCAGCTTGTATTTGCGGATCAGGCGGACGAGCTCGCGCGCATCGGCGTCGCTGTCGTTCTTGTCCTTGAGCATCACATATTCGAAGGTAATCCGCCGCGCATTATTGGCACCGGGATAATCGGCGCAGGCCTGCAGCAGCTCCTCAATCCCGTATTTGCGATTGAGCGGCACGATCTCGTCGCGGATTTCCTTGGTGACGGCGTGGAGCGACACGGCGAGGTTCACGCCGATTTCCGCGCCCGCGCGCGCCATCATCGGCACGACGCCGCTAGTCGAGAGCGTGATCCGCCGCTTCGACAGCGCAAGACCGTCGCCGTCCATCACCAGCTTCAGCGCGTCGCGAACATTGTCGAAATTATAGAGCGGCTCGCCCATCCCCATCATCACGATGTTGGTCAGCAGCCGCCCCTCGGGCTGGCTCGGCCATTCGCCCAGCGCGTCGCGCGCGAGCATCACTTGGCCGACAATCTCGCCCGCGCTCAGATTGCGCACGAGGCGCATCGTGCCGGTGTGGCAGAAGCGGCAATTGAGCGTGCAGCCAACTTGGCTCGACACACAGAGCGTCCCGCGATCGGCGTCGGGGATGAACACCATTTCGTAATCCTGCGCATCGGGCGCGCGCAGCAGCCATTTGCGGGTGCCGTCGGTCGAGACTTGCGCTTCGATCACTTCGGGCCGCCCGATCACGAAGCGCTGTTCGAGCCAGGGCTGCATCGTCTTCGAAATATCGGTCATCACCGCGAACTCGGTAGCGCCGCGATTGTACATCCAGTGCCACAGTTGCTTGGCGCGCAGCTTCGCCTGTTTGGGCTCGAGCTGCGCGGTTTCGAGCGCGAGGCGAAGCTCATCCTTCGACAGGCCGATCAGGTCGATGCGACCATCATCGCGGCGGGGCGCCGTGCGCGGGACGGGCACGGGATCGACATGGCCGGGAATTTGCATATTCATGTTGCCAGTGGGTTGGGCTTGGGAAGGAGGCAATCGCGGATCGCATCGACGTGCTCGATAAGGTCCGGGGCCGCGCGGTGATCGCCCATCCGATCAAGGATCACATCTATACCTTCGCGGCGGGCAAGCTTTGCTGCGGGAACGAAATCAGCATCGGCTGCAACGATAACGATCTGATCGACCTGCTTTTTAAACGCTAGCGATGCGACATCCAAACCCAACCGCATGTCGACACCCTTTTGCTTGGTATCGATTTCAAAATCGTCGTCATGGGGCACAAACGATGTTGGATCAGCGATCAATCGTTGCGTAGCTCTTTCAGACAACCGCCAGCGGGATGTGTCATTCAAGCGGCCAAGACGGATGGCGACCTTACGAATCTTCTGAATTTCCTTGTGCAACTGCTGTCGGAACTGGGCGTCCTCCGACTTTCCGAAATCAATCGATCTTCTCCCGATTGGCGTGTGCATGCGCTTGGTCAGCGGGGGGCAATCGTAGAAGAAGATTCGATAAAACTCGCGGGATTCCGCAAGCGGGCTGTGCCGTTCTATCTGCTCCATCACCCGCGTGGCTCCAATACGCTGCGTGAGGTGCCAATATGCCAACATCCCTAAACCGGCTGCTACGCTTTTCGGATCATCGCGTTGGTGGTCCGGGAAGCAGTTCTTGAAACGCCGAAGAAAGAAGGCACCATCGACCAGAATTGCGGTTGCCATTTGGCTAGGCTGCTCAAAGAAAAGGTTGCCCCCGGGAGCGGCCTTGAGCTGATATCTGCTCTTTCGAGCGCCTCAAGACGGCAAACCGGGGGCTGGATGACTTTAATCTAGCAACCCTGTCGAAAAAGTCAATATTTGCAGGAGAGGAGGCGACCGCGTCAGGCGGGTGCCTTCACTGGCGTGGCGTAGCTCGCAAAAGCGCCCAGCGCCTTTTGCGCATGGCGATACGCCTTGGGCTCGCGGATGCCGAGCCGCGCGCGGGCAGCGTCGATCGGTTCGTTCAGCAGCGCGGGATAATCCTCGCCTGCCAGCCACGCAGTGCGCTTGCCGCTGCGATAGCCTTCCCAGACGGCGCGGGTGAAGGCGAAGCTCTTGGTGACGAGGATCGATTTGATCGACGCGCCGACCGCGATGAAGGCCCAGCCAAGTCCGCCGACCTGCGCATAGCTGAACGCGACGAGGCAGGCTTCGCCCAGCGTTTCGTCGGCCTTGTAGCCGGTCAGCGTGTGCCAAATGTCGTGCGTGTCGCGGATGCGACGCCCGAACCATGCATAGGGGTGGCGCATCGGGATTTCGGCCTTGTCGAGGTTCGACACTTCGGCCAGCCCCATCGCGCTATAGCCGGTGGCGGCGAGGAAGTCGCGATAGGCAGCGCCGACAGTACCGGGCTTGAACGACGCGATATAGGCGGGGTCAGACAAGGTATCGGCGAGTTCGACCTGAGCATAGGCCATCTCCCCGCCTTCAAAGCTGCGCACCAGCCGCTGAAAATTGCGCTTGCCATTGCCCGCGTTGAGCGCGCGCATGATCACAAACACCTGCGTCGTGTCATCGCCATTGCCCAGCAGCGTGCGCAAAGCGCGCCATGCGGTCTTCCAGTCGCGACGATCGGGAATGAGCGTTTCGGCCATGAGCGAGTCCCTTGCTGACAGGCGTGTCAATAGCATCGTCGCGAGCGATTAAGCAATCGTTTCACCGGAAGGCTGTGACGAGCCGACAGACATGAGCTCTGGACATAATGACCAGAACTCTTGACAGTTGCAGCGAATCGCGACAAGAGCTCTTGTCATATGGTCAACAGCTCTTGTCCTCATTCATTTCAGCGGCGTGGCGCCTGACCGTGGAGAATCGCTTGCGCGTGCTGCGGGCCGAAGCCGGGATCAGCCAGGGCGAACTCGCCCAGCGGCTCGGCGTGTCGCGCCAGACCATCAATGCGGTCGAAACCGACAAATATGATCCGAGCCTGCCGCTCGCGCTGCGGCTCGCCAAAGTTTTTGGAGTGCCTGTCGATGCCATCTTCCTCGATGATTGGGCCCCCGATGACCCAGCCTGACTCGGCGCCCGAAAGGCCGCGCCGCAGCAACGCCCAACGCTTTCTAATCGCTGTCGCGGTGTTCGCGCCGATCGGTGTGTTCACCGGCTATCTGCTCGGGCGCGCGCTCAAGAAAGCGGCGCCCGGCGATGCGCTGTTGAGCTGGACCGTTGCCGATGGCGTAAGCCTGTTGATCGCCGCACTGCTGATCGTCAGCGGCGCGGTGGTGGCCTTTGCCGCGACCAGCAATCGTCGGTGGAACAGCATCGTCGAGCACCAGCCTGCCGACGAGCCGGTTGACCCGGCTGCCCGCACCGGCGGGCTGCGTCAGGCTTTGGTGTGCATTTTGGCGGGCGGCATGATGATCCTGCCACCGGTCGCGGCGCATGCGGGGCTAAGCGTGGAAACGCGGGCCGCGATCGCCGGGAGTATCGCGCTGCTGCTGGCGGTGCAGACCTGGCTCAACCTGAAGCTGTGGCGCGACGGGGACGAACTGACCCGCGCCGTGATCGCGCAGACGGGGGCGCTGTGCTTCTGGTCGCTGCAACTAGCGCTGTTCGGCTGGGCCGCGCTCGCCAAGCTTGATCTCGTCGCGGAGGTGGACAGCTGGACGATGTTCACCGTGCTGATGGGCGTTTATCTGGCAGCCTCGCTGGTGATCGCGCAGAAGCGTGGGCTGACGCCGGGTTGAGCAGGGCCGCGCGCGGTCAAACCGCCACACCCCGTTCGTGTCGAGCGAAGTCGAGACACGGGCACCGGGTGAGTCGCTTGCGGCCTGTTTCTCGACTTCGCTCGAAACAAACGGGTCAGAGAAAGGATATCACACTCGGACGGTTCACACCCGCATCGGCATGATAACGTACAGCGCGGGTGACTTGTCATTCTCGCGGATCAGCGTGGGGGCGGCGGCGTCGGCGAGGTGCACCTCGACCGTGTCGCCCTCAAGCTGCGCGAGGATATCGAGCAGATAGCGGCTGTTGAAGCCGATTTCGAACGGTTGCGCGCTATAGTCGCCGGGGACTTCTTCGGCCGCCGTGCCATTTTCGGGACTCGTCACCGACAGGATGATCTTGTCGCGGTCGAGCGCCATCTTCACCGCGCGGGTTTTTTCGGTGGCGATCGTCGACACGCGGTCGACGCCTTCCTGGAACGCGCGCGGATCGATCTTCAGGATGCGGTCATTGCCGGTCGGGATCACCCGGCTGTAATCGGGGAAAGTCCCGTCGATCAGCTTCGAGGTGAGGAGTGCCTGCCCCAGATCGAAGCGGATCTTGGTGTTCGACAGCGACACGCCAACCGAACCGTCGATCTCGTCGAGCAATTTACGCAATTCAGCGACGCATTTGCGCGGCACGATCACGTCGGGCATGCCCTCGGCGCCATCCGGGCGCACCACGGTGACGCGCGCGAGCCGGTGACCGTCGGTGGCGGCGGCCTTCAGCACCGGGGTCGGATCATCCGACACGTGCAGGAAAATGCCGTTCAGATAATAGCGCGTTTCCTCGGTCGAAATCGCAAAGCGCGTCTTGTCGATGATCTGCTTGAGCGTCTCGGCGGGCAGTTCGAACTGCACCGGCAATTCGCCTTCGGCAATCACCGGAAAATCGTCGCGCGGCAGCGTCGCAAGGCTGAACTTGGCGCGGCCCGCCATGATCGTCATCCGCCCCTCGGCCGCCGACAGCGCGACCTGGCTGCCTTCGGGCAGTTTGCGGACAATGTCGAACAGGGTGTGCGCCGACACGGTGATCGCGCCCGGCTGATCGACCGCTGCCGCGACATGCTCGTTGATCTGCAGATCGAGATCGGTCGCCATCAGCTTCAGCGTGCCTTCGGCCGTCGCCTCGATCAAAACGTTCGACAGGATGGGGATGGTATTGCGCCGCTCGACCACCGACTGGACGTGGCTCAAGCCCTTCAACAAGGTTGCGCGTTCGATCGTCGCCTTCATTCTGCTCCCCCGGGGCCGCCACCCCTGAATATTTGTTGCCCGGATCGGTTCCACAGGCAAAGCGCCAGCCTTATTCCTTAAACATAAAAAGGGCCGGGGCAATGCCCCAGCCCGCTTCATTCGGCCCTTGGCGGGGCAGTCCGATCAGAAGCGGTAACCAAGTCAAAGCGCGGCTGCATCGCGCGGTTGCATCATCGCTGGATAAACGTCGTCAAGCGTTGCATCTGGGGTGCGCAATCGGGAGGCGACATGCGGCAAGGCAGGGATTTCATCGCGCGGCACGGCGAGACGGTGTTCAACGCCGCGCGGCGGTTGCAGGGCGATGCCGCGCATACGCCGCTCACCCGCGCGGGCTTTGCGCAGGCCGATGAAATGGGCGCGGCGCTGGCGCGTTATCTCGGCCAGCAGCCCCCGTTGACTTTGTGGTCGTCGAGCGCGGGCCGCGCGTTGCAAACGCTGGCGATCATGGCCGAGCATGTCGGGCTCGATTGGCACGCGGCGCGTCCCGACGACCGGCTGGTCGAAATCGGCATGGGGCGCTGGGGCGGGCGCTATTATGCCGAGCTGATCGGGGAAGTCGGGTCGGTCATCGATCCGGCGAGCGGGTTGCTGACCCCGTCGCCCGATGGTGAGACGTATCCCCAGATTGTCGCGCGGGTATCGGCATGGCTTGCCGATACCAATAATGATCCGGGCGATCGGCTCGTCATCATGCACGGCGTGTCGAGCTGCGTGCTGCGCGGGGTGATGACCGGTCTGCCGGTCTGGCCTTCGCTCGGCGCCCCGGCTGCCAAGGGATTGCCGCAAGGATCGCTGGTGATGATTGAGCGCGGCGTCGAAACGGTGATCCATCTGGGCGGGGGGCACGCGCCGGCATGAAGCGGCTGCTGCTCGCCGGGCTGTTGGTGGCAGGGTCGGCGCAGGCGCGCGATGTGCTTGGCGTCTATGATCGCTGGGGCGCGTTTCGCGATCCGTCGCCGCTTCACTGTTACGCGATTTCGAGCCCCGAGGGGGGTGCAAAAAGCGGTTCATCGCGGCCCTTCGTCAGCGTCAATGACTGGCCGCGCCAGGGCACCCACGGCCAGCTCCATGTCCGGCTGAGCCGTGCGCGTGATCCCCGGGCGCGGGTGACGCTGAGCATCGGCGAGCGGCGGTTCGAACTGGTCGCGGGCGATGCCGATGCCTGGGCACCCGATGCGCGCACCGACGCGGCGATTGTCTCGGCGATCCGCGAAGGGCGTTCGCTGAGCGTCGAGACATTGGCCAAGAGCGGACGCCCCTTTGCCGATGTGTACCCGTTGCGCGGTGCTGCGACCGCGATCGACGCCGCCGCGCTTGGGTGCCTGCCGCGCTGAGTGGGCTCGTTCAAATCATTTCGGCCTGACACGCGAGATTCCACCTTCATCACCCGCAAAATGCCTTTAAACATGGGGTGTTGCACGAAGTGGAGAAGGTAATGCGTCGCATGCTCAGGTGGCTGGCTTTAGCGCTGGCGTTCGCCGCGATAGCGGGACCCGCGCAGGCCGAATGGCTGGAGGCCAGCAACAAGCATTTCATCGTTTACGGCAATATCTCCCGCCGTCAGCTCGCGACCTTTACCGATCGGCTCGAACGTTACGGCGCAGCGGTGCGCTATTTGTTTCGCTTGCCCGAACCGCCCGGCGCTGGCGCCAATCGCGTGACGATTTATGTCGTCAGCGGCACCGGGGCGGTCCAGAAATATTACGGCGGGCGCGGCGGCGGCAATGTCGCGGGCAATTATCGCACCAGCGTGGAAGGGTCGTTCATCGTCACGCCGCTCAGCGTCGACGGCGGCAGCGAAGACTTTAACGCCAATCTGGTGCTGTTCCACGAATATGCGCACCATCTGCTGCTCGGCAACAGCAGCGCCCTCTATCCGGGCTGGATGAGTGAAGGGCTCGCCGAACTCCTGTCGACAGCGATCATCGATCCTCAAGGCGCGGTGACCTTTGGCGCGGCAAACAACGCGCGCTCGGAGAGCATCTTTGCCGATAGCTTGATGTCGATGAAATCCCTGCTCGATTCGGATTCGCGCAAGCTCGACGACGAGGCGATTGATCAGAAATATGCGCGCGGCTGGCTGGTGACGCATTATCTGCTGTTTAGCCGCAAGCGCGACGGACAAATTGAGCAGTTTCTGCGACTGATCGCGCAAGGTATCCCGCCAGTGACGGCGGGAACCCAAGTCTTTGGTGACCTGAACAAGCTCAATGCCGAGGTCAATGCGTATCGGACCCAGCGGCTCAACGGGCTGATCATCAAGCCCGACCGGTTCACCACCGATCCGGTCACGGTGCGGGCGCTGTCGCCGGCCGAAGCATCGATCATGCCACTGCGCTTCGAATCGGCGACCGGCGTGACCACGGCCGAAGCGAAGAAGCTGATCCCGGGTGCGCGCAAAATCGCCGCCGCCAACCCGACCAATAGCTGGATCCAGCGGATCGTCGCCGAGATGGAGTATGACGCGGGCAACGACGCCGAAGCCGAAGCCGCGTGCGACCGCGCGCTGGCGATCGACCCCAAAAATCTGATGGCGATGGTCTATAAGGCGCGCGTCCATCTGCGCCGCGCCGTAGCAGCCAAGCCCGGTGATCCAGCGCTATGGCGCGAAGCGCGTCAATGGATCGTCAAGGCGAACCGCATCGACCCCGATTATGCACTGCCGTTGGTGCTGTTCTACACCAGCTATTTGCTCGCGAACGAAACCCCGCGCCCCAGCGCCATCGACGGCTTGCTTCGCGCAGTCGAGCTGGCGCCGCAGGAAGACGAGGTGCGCGTGTTGGCGTTCCGTGAGCTGCTCGACAAGGGCGATTTGCCCGCCGCACGCCACGTGCTGGCGCCGGTCGCGTTCAATCCGCACGCTACGGGGGATAATCCGGTGCGCGCGATCGTTCAATTGATCGATTCGGGCGCCGATGTGGCGGCGGTCCGCGAGGCCGCTGCCAAGGCCAAGCTCGTGGGCGACGCCGAGGCAGAGGGCAAATAGGTCAGGCTGCGAGCCGCAGCGCCAGCCGGTCCCAGATTTCAACGAGCGCCTGCGTCAGCTCGCGCATCAACGCTGGGTCATGCGCGGGGCCGGGCGTAAAGCGCAGCCGTTCGGTGCCGCGCGGCACGGTCGGGTAATTGATCGGCTGAACGTAAACACCATATTCGGCGAGCAGGATGTCGCTGATCCGCTTGGCCTTGACCGGATCGCCGACCATCAGCGGCACGATGTGGGTTTTGCCGAGCATCACTGGCAGTCCGGCATCGGCAAACATCGCTTTGAGTTGGGCGGCGGCGGCTTGCTGCCCGTCGCGCTCGACGCTCGATGTCTTGAGATGGCGCACGCTCGCCAGCGCGCCTGCGACCAGCACCGGCGACAGGCTGGTGGTGAAGATGAACCCCGGGGCATAGGAGCGGATCACGTCGACGATCACCTGATCGGCCGCGATATAGCCGCCCATCACGCCAAAGGCCTTGCCGAGCGTCCCCTCGATGATCGTCAGCCGGTGCGCGAGCCCATGCGCTTCGGAAATGCCGCCACCGCGCGCGCCATACATGCCGACGGCATGGACTTCGTCGAGATAGGTCAGCGCATTATATTTGTCGGCGAGATCACAGATCGCGGCGATCGGCGCGACATCGCCTTCCATCGAATAGACGCTTTCGAACGCGATCAGCTTGGGCGCCTGCGGGTCGGCGGCGGCGAGCAATTCTTCGAGATGGGCGACATCGTTGTGGCGGAAGATACGCTTCTCGCAGCCCGAATTGCGGATACCCGCGATCATCGACGCGTGGTTCAATTCGTCGGAAAAGATGATGAGATTGGGCAGGATCTTGCCCATTGTCCCCAGCGTCGCTTCGTTTGACACATAGCCCGAGGTGAACAGCAGCGCCTGCTCCTTGCCATGCAGATCGGCGAGTTCGGCTTCGAGATCGACGTGGTAGTGGGTGTTGCCGCCGATGTTGCGCGTGCCGCCCGAGCCTGCGCCGACATCGTGCAGCGCTGCCTCCATCGCCGCGATGACGGCGGGATGCTGGCCCATCGCGAGATAATCGTTCGAGCACCACACGGTGATCGGCTTGGGGCCATTATGCCCGGCGAAGCAGCGCGCATTAGGAAAGGCGCCCTTGTTGCGCAAAATGTCGATGAAGACGCGGTAGCGGCCCTCGGCATGCAGCCGATCGATCGCCTGGGTGAAAGCGCGGGCATAATCGACGCGCGGAGTGGGCACGGAATCCATGCGGCGCGCCTTAGCGATGAATGCGCAGCCGTGAAAGCGTACAGAATCGGTCAGCCAGATCGTTTTCGCCGCGCTACAGCGCTTCGATCCGGGTGAGGCCGTGGCGGGCGAGCGCGAGGGCGAGCGCGGCTTCGGTGGGGCCGAGCCGCGTGAACACGGCAATGCCTTCGGGCGGCGCGTCGGGCCATGCCTGGCCTAGTGTCAGATAAGCGATCCGCCGCGCTATCCCCGCGCTGCCGTCGACAAAGCCGAGCGGGCGCGGTGCCGTCGCCGCAAGCTCGGGCTGCACCAGTGGGAAATGCGTGCAGGCCAGCACGACCGTATCGATCTCCGCACCGCCCGGCTGATCGAGGAGTCCAGCAAGCGCCGCCGCATAGCGCGCAGGATCGACGGGCTCGCCGCGCAGCTTCGCTTCGGCAGCCGCCACCAGATCGGCCGAGCCGTGGCGGAGCACCAGACAATCCGCTGCAAATTGTGCGGCGAGATTGTCGACATAGGCTTGCCGCACCGTCGCTTCGGTGCCGAGCACGCCGATGGCGCGGGTGAGGCTGGCTTCCGCAGCGGGCTTGATCGCAGGGACGGTGCCGACAACGGGCAGGTCGAGCGCGGCGCGCACGCCTGCGAGCGCAATCGTCGACGCCGTGTTGCACGCGATCACGATCAGGCGCGGGCGATAGCGTTCGGCCAGTCGCCCCAGCAAGGTCGGCACGCGCACGGCAATTTCGGCCTCCGACTTCGTCCCATACGGAAAGCCCGCCGAATCGGCGGCATAGACGATCGGCATCAAGGGCAGGCGCGCACGCGCTGCCGCCAGGACCGATAATCCGCCGACACCGGAATCGAAAAAAAGCACGGGGCGCGGATCGCTCATCCGCGTCAGATGGCGGCAATGCGCCATTTTGGCAATTGATGCAGCGTGATGCCGATTATTGCGTGCTTGGCACGCTGACGGCTATTGAGGCGGCTAGATTGGGGGGCATGCGTGGCGCAGAACATGGACTGGATGACGCTGCTGCTGCCCGCGCTGACTGGCTATTTGCTTGGGTCGATTGCGTTCGGGCTGCTCCTGACGCGCGCGGCGGGCGCGGGCGATCTGCGCGAGATCGGCTCGGGCAATATCGGCGCGACCAATGTGCTGCGCACCGGGCGCAAGGGACTGGCCGCCGCGACTCTGCTGCTCGATGCGGCCAAGGGCTGGGTGGCCGTGGCGATTGCCGGGCATTTCTGGCCCGGCAGCGAGCTGGTGGCAGCGGCGGCTGCCTTCATCGGCCATTGCTATCCCGTCTGGCTGCGCTTTCGCGGCGGCAAGGGCGTCGCGACGCTGATGGGGATCGTGCTCGCGCTCCACCCGCCGAGCGCGCTGGTTTACGCGCTGGTGTGGCTTGGGCTGCTGGGGCTGGTGCGGATTTCGTCGGTCGCTGGCATGGCCGCCGCCGTGAGTGCGCCAGTGGCAGCGGCGTTCTTCGGTCGGATCGATCTGGTACTGGTGCTGCTCGCACTGAGCGCCATCGTGCTCTGGAAGCACCGCGAGAATATTGACCGGCTGGTGAAAGGCGCCGAGCCGCGCATCGGCAGCAGCAAGAATGGCTGACGACGCCGTCGATCGGCTCCGGCTGATCCGGTCGGCCAATATCGGCCCCGTGACCTATGGCCAGTTGATCGCGCGCTTCGGCACGGCAGCGGCGGCGCTCGATGCGATCCCGATGCTCGCCGCGCGTGCGGGCGGACGGGCGCCCGTGGTGGCCGACGCCGCGATCATCGCGCGCGAGCAAGCAGCGGTTGCGCGGCTCGGGGCGCGCTACCTGTTTTTGGGCGACGACGACTATCCGCCGCTGCTGGCCGAGCTTGAGACGGCGCCGCCCGTGCTGATCGTGCGCGGCGACCCGGCGCTGGCGCTGCGGCGGGTCGTGGCGATTGTCGGCGCGCGCAATGCTTCGGCTGCGGCCTGCCGTTTCGCACGCGACCTCGCTTTCGCGCTGGTGGGCGAGGGTATTGTTGTCGTCTCGGGATTGGCGCGCGGTATCGACACCGCCGCGCATCAGGGATCGGTCGACGGCGGCACGATCGGCATCATCGCGAGCGGCATCGACATCGCCTTCCCGCCGGAAAATGCCGAACTACAGGAGCGGGTGGCCCGCGAAGCGCTGCTTGTCACCGAACACCCCCCGGGCACCGAGCCGCGCTCGCGCCATTTCCCGCAGCGCAACCGCATCATTGCAGGGCTGGCGGTCGGGACCGTCGTGGTCGAGGCGGCGCCACGGTCAGGCTCGCTCATCACCGCGCGGCTGGCGGGCGAAGCAGGACGCGATGTCATGGCTGTCCCCGGTTCCCCGCTCGATCCGCGCGCGCAGGGCTGCAACCTGCTGATCCGCGAGGGCGCAACGCTGGTTCAGTCCGCCGCCGATGTGATTGAGGCCATCGGGCCGATCGATGCGCGGATGCTGCGCGCGCCGACGAGTGGCTACGGCGCCCCTCCGCCGACGGACGCGAGCGACGCCGAGCGGCGGCGCGTGACCGAGCTGCTCGGCCCGGTTGCGGTGACGACCGACGAATTGATCCGCCAATCGGGGATGCCCCCTGCCATCGTCCAGATGGTGCTGCTCGAACTCGAACTCGGCGGCAGGCTCGAACGGCATTCCGGCGGACGGGTCAGTCTCAACGCTTGACGAGCGCCATCAAGGCTTCCCACCCTCGCGCGTACGCGTAAGGGAGCATCCATGCAGCTTGTGATCGTCGAATCGCCCGCCAAGGCGAAAACCATCGAGAAATATCTGGGCAGCGATTACCGCGTGCTGGCCAGCTATGGCCATGTCCGCGACTTGCCCGCCAAGGATGGCTCGGTCGATCCCGACCATGGCTTTGCGATGGAATGGGAAAATTACGCCGACAAAGCCAAGCAGCTCAAGGCGATCACCGATCTGGCGAAGACCGCCGATCGCCTGATTCTCGCGACCGACCCTGACCGCGAGGGCGAGGCGATTAGCTGGCACGTGCAGGAAGTGCTGCGCGCCAAGAAGGCGCTGCCCAAGGATGTCCAGCGCGTTACCTTCAACGCGATCACCAAGGCCACGGTGACCGAAGCGATGAAGCACCCGCGTGCGCTCGATACCGATCTGATCGACGCGTACCGCGCGCGCCGCGCGCTCGACTATCTGGTCGGCTTTACCTTGTCGCCGGTGCTGTGGCGCAAGCTCCCCGGCGCCAAGTCGGCGGGGCGCGTGCAGTCGGTCGCACTGCGGCTGATCGTCGAGCGCGAACGCGAGATCGAAGCATTCCGCCCGCAGGAATATTGGTCGGTCACCGCCGATCTCGAACATGACGGCACGCCGTTCACCGCGCGGCTGAGCAAATGGCGCGGCAACAAGATCGACCGGCTGACGATCGGCAAGGAAGGCGATGCGCGCGCCGCCAAGGCCGATGTCGAGGCCGGGCGCTTCAGCGTTGCGAGCGTCGAGACCAAGCCCGCGACGCGCAACCCGCCGCCGCCATTCACCACTTCGACCTTGCAGCAGGAAGCCGCGCGCAAGCTCGGATTCTCCGCCGATCACACGATGCGCATCGCGCAGGCGCTCTACGAGGACGGCGCGATCACCTATATGCGCACCGACGGCGTGCAGATGGATTCGAGCGCGATTTCGGCGGCGCGGCTCGCGGTCGCGAACCGTTACGACGCAAGCTATGTCCCCGACAAGCCACGCCAATATACGTCGAAGGCGAAGAATGCGCAGGAAGCGCATGAAGCGATCCGCCCGACCGATTTCGGCAAGGATCGGGCGGGTTCAGGCGATCATGCGCGTCTCTACGAGCTGATCTGGAAGCGCGCGCTCGCGAGCCAGATGGCCTCCGCCCGCATGGAGCGGACCACGGTCGAACTGACCGACGGCAGCGGCCAGCACGCCCTGCGCGCGACGGGGCAAGTGGTGCTCTTCCCCGGCTATCTCGCGCTGTACGAAGAAGGCAGCGACGACAGCAGTGACGAGGAAGCGCGCCGTCTGCCGCGCCTGCGCGAAGGCGATGCCCCCGCCAAGAAAGCGGTCAACGCCGAACAGCATTTCACCCAGCCGCCGCCGCGCTTTTCCGAAGCGTCGCTGGTCAAGCGGCTCGAGGAACTCGGCATTGGTCGCCCCTCGACCTATGCGTCGATCATCAAGACGCTGAAGGACCGGCTCTATGTCCGGGTCGAAAAGAACCGCTTTTTTGCCGAGGAAAGTGGGCGGCTCGTCACCGCCTTCCTCGAACGCTTCTTCGAGAAATATGTCGGTTATGATTTCACAGCGGGCCTAGAGGACGAACTCGACGAAGTCTCCGGCGGGCGGGCCGAATGGCAGGCCGTGCTCGAAGCCTTTTGGCGCGATTTCAAGCCGCGCACCAGCGAGGTGATGGCGTTCCAGCCGAGCGAAGTGACGGCGGCGCTCGACGAGTTTCTCGGCGCCTATCTCTTCCCCGACAAGGGCGACGGCGGCGATCCGCGGCTCTGCCCCAATTGCGGCGAGGGACGGCTGTCGCTGCGCGGCGGGCGGTTCGGCG
Organism: Sphingomonas sp.; assembly: GCA_019744885.1. Taxonomy (GTDB): domain Bacteria; phylum Pseudomonadota; class Alphaproteobacteria; order Sphingomonadales; family Sphingomonadaceae; genus Sphingomonas. The sequence continues at coordinate 4,394 of JAIETY010000038.1, read as the reverse complement.
CCTTTGTTGCCTGCTCCAACTACCCCGAATGCAAATATACGCGCCGCTTTGCGCAGGGCGGGGGCGAGGCGACCGGTGATGCGGGGCCTGAAGTGCTCGGCACCGATCCCGAAACCGGGCTCGAGGTGTCCAAGCGCTCGGGGCGGTTCGGGCCTTATGTCCAGCTCGGCGATGGCAAGGACGCCAAGCGCGGGTCGATCCCCAAGGATCTGCCGGGCGAGCTCGACCTGGTGTGGGCACTCAAGCTGCTCAGCCTGCCGCGCACGATCGGCCTGCACCCCGAAACGGGCGCGCCGATCACCGCGTCGATCGGGCGCTACGGGCCGTATCTTGCCCATAACGGCAAATATGGGCGGCTGACCTCGACTGCTGAAGTCTTCGAAACCGGCATGAATGCGGCGGTGGTAAAACTCGCCGAGGCAGCAGCAGGCGGCGGGCGGCCGCAGCGCGGCGCGCAGGCGGCGCTCAAGGTGCTGGGGCTGCACCCGCGCACGGAGGCGGAGATCAAGCTGATGGAGGGTCGCTATGGTGCTTACGTCACCGACGGGACGATCAATGCGACACTCCCGAAGACGATCGAGAAGGACGCGCTGACGCTGGAGGAAGCTGCGCAATTGATCGATGCGCGCGCGGCGGCGGCGCCGGCGAAGGGCAAGAAGAAGGTCGCCAGAAAGGCGCCCGCCAAGAAGGCGGCGCCCAAGGCTGCGGCAGCCAAGAAGGCGTCTGCGAAGAAAGCGGCGAAGCCCAAGGCCAAGGCGGCGGGCTGAGCTGGGCATCCACGCCAATTTTGCGCCCCGCCGCCGCCCCCAACCCGTTGGTCCCGAGCGAAGTCGAGGGACCGGCCACAAGCGGTGCGCAAGGTGTCTCGACTTCGCTCGACACGAACGGGTGGGGATGGATTGGGTTGGGAGCGAGGCGTTTAGTTCTGGATTAGCCGCACCAAGGTCCCATCGGGATCGACCAGATAGGCGATCGTGATGCCGCTTGTCTCGCGGCGCGGCGGGTGGAGGCGCGGGAAGCCGACTGTCTGCTCGGGAATTCCCGCCGCGAGGCACGCCGCATAGAGCCCCGCCAGATCATCGACCCGCAGGCAGCAACCAAACGAACTCACCGCCGGATCGAGATCGGCGTAAGGAAAGAATTCGAGCATCAGCGTGCCGCGTTCGAGGATCATCCAGCCGTCGTCGCGCCAGCCCTGTTCGAAGCCGAGCTTGCCGTAAAAATCCGCACTCGCCGAAAAATCGCGCGAGGGAAGATTGGGAGTCGCGTGGTCCGCCACCGCCTACCGCCCCAGCCCGCGCTTCTTCATGCCTTTGCGCAAGCCGCCCGGCATCCAGCGTGCCGCGAACATCAGCCGCTTGGCGGTCTTGCCGACGGGCGTGTGCAGCCGCTCGCCATGCACCGCGTCCCACGCTGCCTGCGCGACTTCCTCGACCGGGGTGATTTCGAGGCCACCTTCGACCACCGTCTCGCGTACCGTCCGGTTCGACCCGGCCATCCCGGCGGCGAGCAGCGGCGTTTCGATGAAGCTCGGCATCAGCGCGCGCACCTTGATGCCGTCTGTTGCCCATTCGCCGTCGAGGCTTTCGGTGAGCGCGCGCACGCCGAATTTGGTGACGGCATAGATGCCGATTCCAGGCCCGCCGTAAATCCCCGCAGCTGACGATGTGTTGAGCAGGCACGATCCCGGTGTTGCCTTGAGATAGGGGTAAGCGAGCTTGGCACCGTTCACCACGCCCATCAGGTTGATGCCCACGACGCGGTCGATCTCGTCGAAGCTGTTGGCGGCGAGCGTCCCGCCGACCGCAATCCCGGCGTTGTTGAACAGCACGTCGAGCCGCCCGCCGCTCACCGCGACGAAGGCGCCGAGCGACGTCTCCCACGCATCACGGTCGCAGACATCCATCTGATAGCTGGTCGCCATCCCGGTGGGGAGCAGCGCCGCTGTTTCGGCCATGCCTGTGGCGTTCACATCGGCCAGTCCTACCCGCCAGCCGCGCGATGCGAACAGCACCGCAACTGCGCGCCCGATGCCCGATCCGCCGCCCGTGATGAAAATCGCCTTCGTCATGTCGCCGTCCCCGTTTGACCTTGCCGCTCTCATCCCGCATCACCGCGACCGATGCCACAGGAATCGACCCGCGGACCCTCGGTCGCTTTCGAGCGTGTGTCGAAACGCTATGCCGGCACCGCCGATGCCGTCGCGGATGTCTCGCTCGCAATCGCGGCGGGCAGCTTTGTCGCGCTGGTCGGGTCATCGGGGTCGGGCAAGTCGACCTTGCTCAAGACGATCAACCGCCTCGTCGAGCCAAGCGACGGCCGCGTGCTCGTCGATGGCGCGCCAGTCGCCGACGAAGAGCCGCACGAACTTCGCCGGCGGATCGGCTATATCTTTCAAAATATCGGGCTGTTTCCCCATTTCACGGTGGGCGAAAACATCGCGATCGGGCTGCGGTTGACCGGCATCAAGCACAACCGCGAGCGGATCGATGAATTGCTCGATCTCGTCGATCTGCCGCGCGATTTTGCCACGCGCTTTCCCGATGAACTTTCGGGCGGCCAGCGCCAGCGCGTCGGCGTGGCGCGCGCGCTCGCGACCGAGCCGGGGCTGCTGATCATGGACGAACCCTTCGGTGCGCTCGATCCGGTCACCCGCGATCAATTGGGGGAGGCGATTCGCGGTCTGCACGACCGGCTCGGCCTCACCACGATCATGGTCACCCACGACATGGCCGAGGCTTTGCTGCTCGCCGACCGCGTGCTGGTGATGGACGCGGGACGGATCGTCGCCGATTGCACCCCGGCGCAACTGATCGCGGGCGACGGCGGTCCTGAAGCGGCGGCGCTCGTCGCTGTCCCGCGCGAACAGGCGCGGCGGCTGCGCGCGCTGGAGCAGGGCGCATGAGTCCCTTCCTCGAAGCGATGCAGCGCGTGCCCGATTTGCTCGCCGCGCATTTGTTGCTCGCGGCGTCGGCGCTGGTGCTGGGGCTGGTGATCAGCCTGCCGCTGGCGATATGGTCGGCGCGGCGGCCGCTGGTCGCACGCACCGCGCTGGGGTTCGCGAGCCTCGTCCAGACCATCCCAAGCCTCGCGCTGCTGGCGCTCTTTTACCCGCTGCTGCTGTCGCTGTCGGCGCTGGTCGGTGGCGGGATTCCCGCGCTCGGCTTCCTCCCGTCGGTGCTGGCGCTGACGCTTTATGCGATCCTGCCGATCCTGCGGAACGGGGTGACGGGCCTCGCCAATCTCGACCCGGCGGTGATCGAGGCGGCGGATGGCGTGGGCATGACCGGTTGGCAGAAGCTGATCATGGTCGAAGCGCCGCTCGTCTCGCCGGTGCTGATGGCGGGGATTCACACTGCCGCCGTCTGGACGATCGGCGCAGCGACGCTCTCCACCACGGTCGGCCAGCCGAGTCTCGGCGACATGATTTTTGCGGGGCTTCAGACGCAGAACTGGGCACTGGTGCTTGCCGGGTGTCTGAGTGCCGCGCTGCTCGCGCTCAGCGTCGATGCGCTGCTCGGTGTCGTCGAGCACGGCATTGCCGAGCGCAAGCGCGGCCGCGTCATCGTCGCGCTGGTCGTGCTCGCGATCGGGGTGCTCGCGGCGCTCGCCCCGGCGATGCCGACGGGGCAGAAAACCGTCACCGTCGGCGCCAAGGGCTTCGGCGAGCAATATATCCTCGCGCGGCTGATCGGCCACCGGCTCGAACGCGCAGGCTACCGCGTGCAATATCGCGAAGGGCTGGGGTCTGCGGTGGTGTTTGGCGCGCTCGCTGGCGGCGATATCGATGTCTATGTCGATTATTCGGGCACGATCTGGACCAACGAAATGAAGCGGCAGGATGTCCCGCCGCGCGCCGACATCGTCGCGGGCATCGGTGTCTGGGCCGCGAAGACGCATGGGGTCAAGTTGCTGGGGCCACTCGGGTTCGAAAATGCCTATGCCTTTGCGATGCGCGGGGACGAGGCGACCAAGCGCGGGATCAAATCGCTCGACGATCTCGTGGCGCAAGCGCCCGCGCTCAAGCTCGGTTCCGACCTCGAATTTCTTGAGCGTCCCGAATGGGCCGCCGTGAAACGCGCCTATCCGCTGAAATTCAAAGCGGCGCAGGCGTATAATCCGACCTTCATGTACCGCGCGATTGAGAGCGGGCAGGCCGATGTGATTTCGGCTTTCTCCTCCGATGGGCGGATCGCCGCGCAGAAGCTGACCGTGCTCAGCGACCCGAAGGGCGCGATCCCCGGCTATGACGCGATCCTGATGGTGACGCGCGCGCATGCCGACGACGCGGATTTCATCGGCGCGATCCAGCCGCTCGTCGGCGCGATCCCGGTCGATCTGATGCGCGAGGCCAATTACATGGTCGACCGCGACAAGGACAAGGTCAGCCCCGA
>JAIETY010000074.1 GCA_019744885.1 Sphingomonas sp. | reverse complement strand
GGCAGGACCTAAACCTGCTGCGTCTACCAGTTCCGCCACGCCCGCCCGAATGTCGTTGGGAAACCGCCGGTCGGCCCGCCCGTATAACAGCGAAACCGCGCGGGGCAAGCCGCGCGCGCGTCGTCACACGCCCCTCGCGGCACGGTCAGATACGCGCGCTTTCCACCAAAGCGACGAAATCGGCGCGGTTGCGGTCGAAATAAAAGATCGTCGGCGCCTCATAGGTCATCAGATAGAGCTTGCCGTTGTTGATCGCGCCATAGGCCTCGCCCCTTGCGCTTCACATTTTCGTTGATCAGTTCGAAGCTGTAGCGAAAATGAAATCCGGGCTTGCCGGCAAAAGTGGCTGGCTCGACCGAATCGATGCTGAACTGCGACGTCCGCAGCGCGACGCGATAGGTGCTCTCGAACAACTGGGCGACATCGGGCGCCAGCATCGACTTGCTGAAGCGCGGCAACGGCGCTTCCTTCTTCTCGCGATCCTTGATCAGGGTCGTATTGTCAGGAATGCCGCCGAAAAACGTTACATCGTTGAGCGTGATGCCATCGAGCGTCCAGCTTTCGGCGAGCTTGCCATGCGCAAAGCCGATCCGGCTCCAGTCGCGCCCCGGCGTTACGGTCACGGCTTTGCCCGCGACAACCGCCACGCCCTTGGCGATCAGCTTGTACGCGAATGCCGGTGCTGCCAGCGACAGTGCGGCGACACTGATGATGATCGTAAATTTACGCATTCCAAGCCTGGTCATTCATTGTCCCCCCGTGGTTTCCTCGGCCATTGCCGCAAGCATCTGTCGGTCGGTCGCGTCGGGCCGTAGCGCCAAATATTTGCGCAACGCGGCCTTCCCCTCACCGGCGTTGCCCCGGCGCAGTTCGGCTAGGCCGATACCGCGATAGGCCTCTGCGGGTGCTGTGCCGATCGCGACGGCTTGCTGATAAAAGCCGATCGCCGCGCCGAGGTCCGCTGGTCGACCGCGCGTGCGATAGAGTTCGCCGCGCGCATAGAGCAGATTGGCCGACCAGTTGCCCTGCGCCAGATTCCCCAGCAGATATTCGGTCGAGCCGAAATCATTACGCTTGATCTCGTCGTCGATGAGCATCGGCCAGAAATTGGCGAAGGTGCTGCGATAACGTTCAGCGGCAGTTTCGCCGGTGCCGCTCTTGGCCGCAGCCAAGCGAGTCAACGCCGCCAGCCGGTCAGCGGTCGGCGGGTGAGTCGCCCAGATGCTGCGATCCTTGTCCTTGCGACTCTTGGTCTGGCGGGCGGCAGCCGTGGCGTCCGCCTCATCGCGAATCTGCTGCCATATCTGCGCCGCGCGCGCCGGATCGTAACCGGCCTTGGTCAACAAGGGCACCGATTCGGCATCGGCCTGCGCCTCCATCTCGCGCGTATATTCAAAATAGCCGCCCAAGGCTGCCAGCGTGCCGATCAGCCCGATCGTCATCCCTAGCCACACCGCAAGCGTTGCCTTGCCGCGCGCCTCGCGAAAACCGAGCAGCAGATGGCGATAGCGATAATGCGCAAACTCATGCCCGATCACAGCCGCGAGCTCAGCTTCGTCCTGCATGCGCATCAGCAAGCCGGTGTTGATGATCATGACACCATTGGCCGACATCGATGCATTGAAGTCAGCGACGCGCAGCACGTAAATTCTAATATCGGCGCATTCGGCGTCACCCACCAGGCGACACAACACGCCGCGAACATAGCTGTTGACGGCGGGATCCTGCACCACGAACGATGATCGCTTGAGCTCGCGCTCATTTTCTTCAGCGATCAGCCATAGGCCGCGTTCGTCACCGTCCTGCGGCTGATAGCCCGCACCAATCGCGGTGACCGGCTTGCCATGCAGTACCGGCGGCGGCACATCCGCGCCTGACTGGCCGAGCGCCGGCGCCGCCAGGCTCTGGGTCGCCAACGCGACCAGCCCAAGCAGCGCGCCCAGTCGGCGCATCACTGAGCCTCTGCCGCGAGCGCCGCACTCCCCGGAAATTTGGTCAAAATCTGACGAATCCGCTTGGTCGCGCCGACATCTTCGCGCGGGTCGCCCCCCGAAGCTGGATCGACGTTAATCCAGACAATGTCCCCCGTCGTCAGATCGACCAGCGCAGCATAGGAAACATGGATGCCTGGCGCGATATAGACCCCAAGCAACGCAGCCCCGAGCAATTGCGCAGCCTTGCGGCCCGCGCTGCCGTAGGAGTCGTGCGTAAACAGGAAAAGGGCGTAGTTGGCCCCGGTGATGTCCTTGATCTGGGCAGCGCCGGGTCCGAGCGTCCAGTCGAAGCTGCCCTTCTTGCTTGGTAGCTGACCACCGATAATTCCATGCGTCGCGATCGCGTCGGTCACCGCACGAAACAGCGACTTATAGTCGGTGACGACCGGATTGGCATCCTCAGCGGCGCCGTCGAGGAAGACGACATCATGGCCAAGCGCCTGTTGCTGCTTGGTCAGCTCAGCCGCCAGCTTCGCGCGCGCGGCCGCCGTCCATTCGGCATTGGGTTCTTCAACGCCACCCGTCGTCATCTTCCCGACCAAGACATCGGGACGGAAGACCGCGATCTTGACCGGCTGGTCCTTCGGGAACGAAAATTCCTTGGCCACGCGAACTTTTGCGTCTGCGGCACTGCCCAGAACGAGCGCCGCCGCAGCCAACACAACCCACATCTTTCCAACCATTGTGACGCCCCCCCCGGAACCAACCCTTATCGGGCAATAATTAGCTAATGCCAACGATCTAGGCAAGCCGAGTTAGGGTGCTGACCACCCCACTCTGCCGTGCGCCATCGTCCCGGATTACAACATTCCGTGGCAGTGCTTATACTTCTTGCCCGATCCGCACGGGCATGGCGCGTTGCGGCTGACCTGCCCTTCCCACGCCGCCGGATCGGCGCTTAGCCCCTCTGCCGAGGCCGCCAACGCGAGGGGCGCAGGCGCGAGCCGCGTCGTCACCAGCCCGAGCGATGCGGCGTCGAAGTCGCGGGTATCATCCTCGCCGCTGAACGGATCGAAATGCGTCGTCAGGAAATCGGGCAGTTCGGGCAGGTCGGTCGGCTGCTGGAACTGGAATTGCGCATGGCCGATCGTGCGCGTCACATCCTCCCGGATCAGCCCGAGCATGCGTTCGAACAGCTGGAATGCCTCCTGCTTATATTCGTTGAGCGGCGTCTTCTGGGCATAGGCGCGCAGATGGACGACCTGGCGCAGCGCGTCGAGCGTCGCCAGATGCTCCTTCCAGTGATGGTCGAGATTCTGGAGCAGGATCGACTTTTCTACTTGGGTCCAAGTATCGGGTTCGAGCCCCGCCGCCTTTTCGGCGACATGCGTATCGGCAAGCTCGCGCACGCGATTTTCGACGATTTCGGGATCGATCGCGTCTTCTTTCAGCCAATCGGTGACGGACGGCTCGATACCGAGCAGCGTCTGGGCACGCTCGGCGAGCAGACCGACATTCCATTGCTCGGGATAGCTGCCGACCGGGCATGCCTCGCCGACGATTGTGTTGACCGTTTCGGTGCGCATGTCGCTGACGATGTCGCTGACGGCCTCGGCATCCATGATGTCGTTGCGCTGCTCGTAGATGACCTTGCGCTGATCATTCATGACGTCATCATATTCGACGACTTGCTTGCGGATGTCATAGTTGCGCGCCTCGACCTTTTTCTGCGCGGTCTCGATCGCCTTCGACAGCCATTTCGAGCCGATCGCTTCGCCATCGGCGATGTTCGAGCGCATCATCCGCGCGAACATCGTGTCAGGCCCGAAGATGCGCAGCAGATCGTCGTCGAGGCAGAGGTAGAAGCGCGACAGGCCGGGATCGCCCTGACGCCCCGAGCGGCCACGCAGCTGGTTGTCGATGCGGCGGCTTTCGTGGCGCTCGGTGCCGAGCACGAACAGCCCGCCCGCCGCGAGCACTTCCTGCTTTTCCGCCGCGACTTCGGCCTTGATACGCTCAATCGCGGCATCACGCTCGGGGCCTTCGGGCATTTCTGACAGTTCGTCGTTGACGCGGAACTCGACATTGCCGCCGAGCTGAATGTCGGTGCCGCGACCCGCCATGTTGGTGGCGATCGTCACTGCGGACTTACGTCCCGCCTGCGCCACGATATGCGCCTCGCGCTCATGCTGGCGGGCGTTGAGCACGGCATGCTCGACGCCTTCCTTGACGAGGAATTCGCTCAGCAACTCGGACTTTTCGATCGACACGGTGCCGACCAGCACCGGCTGGCCCAGTTCAGCGTGATGCTTGATCTTCTTGGCAATCGCCGCGAATTTGTCCTGCGTGTTTTTGTAGAATTCGTCTTCCTCGTCGACGCGCTGGACGCCGACATTGGTCGGGATCGTGACCACGTTCATCTTGTAGATGTCGAAAAATTCCGCCGCTTCGGTCGCCGCCGTGCCGGTCATGCCCGACAGCTTGGGGTACATGCGGAAATAATTCTGGAAAGTGATCGAGGCCATCGTCTGGTTCTCAGGCTCGATGTCGACGCCTTCCTTGGCTTCGACTGCCTGGTGGAGCCCTTCGGACCAGCGCCGCCCGTCCATCATGCGACCCGTAAATTCGTCGATGATGATGACCTTGCCATCCTTGACGATGTAATCGGTGTCGCGTTTGAACATCACGTTCGCGCGCAGGGCCTGATTGAGGTGATGAACCACCTGCGTGTTCTCAAAGTCATAAAGGTTCGCGCCTTCGAGCAGCCCGGCATCCTCAAGCATCCGCTCGGCCTTTTCGGTGCCGTCTTCGGTCAGGATGATCGAGCGTTGCTTTTCGTCGAACTCATAATCCTTGGGGACGAGCTGCTTCACGATCGCATCGACGCGCAAATACAGGTCGGTCTTGTCGTCGGTCGGCCCCGAAATGATCAGCGGCGTGCGCGCTTCGTCGATCAGGATCGAGTCAACCTCATCGACAATCGCGAAATTGAACTTGCGCTGGACCATGCTCTCGCGGTCGTACTTCATGTTATCGCGCAGATAATCGAAGCCGAATTCGTTGTTGGTGCCGTAAGTGATGTCCGAGTGATACGCTGTGCGGCGCTCCTGTTCGTTCAGGTTCGGGATGATCGTCCCGACCGTCATGCCGAGGAAGCGATAGACCTGCCCCATCCACTCGGCGTCGCGCGCGGCAAGATAGTCGTTGACGGTCACGACATGCACGCCGGTGCCGGGCAGAGCGTTGAGATAGGTCGCGAGGGTGGCGACCAGCGTCTTGCCTTCGCCGGTGCGCATCTCGGCGATTTCACCGCGGTGGAGCACGATCCCGCCCACGAGCTGGACGTCATAATGCCGCTGGCCGAGCACGCGGCGCGCGGCCTCGCGGACCGTTGCAAAAGCTTCGGGCAGCAGCGCGTCGAGCGTCGCGCCAGCCGCGAGCTGTTCGCGGAACTTGACCGTCTGCGCGGCGAGATCGTCGTCGCTCAGCAGTTGAATTTCGGGCTCGAGCGCGTTGATCTTGTTGACGATCGGGCGGAGCGATTTGACGTAACGGTCGTTTGACGAGCCGAACAAGGTGCGGGCGATGGTGCCAAGCATGAGGTAATCCTGAAATATGAACATGCGCGTCGCGCTGTAGCGCGGTGCGGGGAAAGGACGGGAGAGTTGGGCGGCGAAAGCTCGCCCGACGCGGAAACGCTATTCGCGACGGCGGCGCGCGAAAATCGGTTCGACGGCGGCGAGGATGATCGACGTGGCGCGGGGCGCGGTCGCCGTTTGCAGGCGCGTTGGCAGTGCCTGGGCGGGGCGCAGGTGCTGGATCGGCGCTATCCGAGCGACCGCCACATCGCCGACGATCCGCGCCGCCAATGCTTGCGGCGCGACCGGTCGTACTGGGCCGCCCACGCCCGAAAGCGCAGAGAGCAACGCCGAAAGGAGCAGCAACAGGTTCATGACAGGCCGATGACTAACACGCGAGCGACATAAGCACTGCCGATACAAACGTCCAACCGAAATCCCATTTGTTAGCGCTCAAGCCTGGCGCAGGCTCACTCATCACCCGGCGCGGCGCCAACGGCGAGCTTCCAGCGCATTGTTGAGCGCCATGACTTGGCGACCGGCTTGCCCGCCGCATCGCGGCCCGGACGGAAGCGCCCGTTGATGATCGCCTGCGTGCACGTAGCCGAATCGAGCAGATCGGAACCGCTCCCTTCGATCACATGGCACTGGGTGATCCGGCCGAGTGCATCGATATCCAGCGCGAAGACGACGCGACCCTCAAGCCCGAGCGCGCGGGCTTGGGGCGGATAGGAATCGGCGGGGAACCAGTCGGCGATATTGCCGATCGGCTCTGGATCCGTGCCCGACGGCGCGGGTGCCGGGGCCGGAGGCGGTGTCTCCGATACTGTCAACGTTGGCAGTTTCGCGGTGGCCGCTGGCCGCGGTTTGGCGCGTGTCTTCGCGGTTGCCTTGCGAGCGGGTTCGGCGATCGCCGCGCTCGAGATTGCGACCGCGGCCAGCCCCAGCGCAACTATACCCAACATCGCCTTGCGTTCGACTGCTGCCACTCTAACAACCCCGTTTATTGCCACCCGTTTTTCCCTCTAACCCAGAGCTTGCCCGCATGTCATCCTCCCCGTCCCCGCTCGCGCGTCCCTTGCCTGCGCTGTCGCCCGTTGCGGGGGTCGCGCTGCATGTCGCCCGGGCCCAGTATAAGGTTTGGGATCGCTGCGACCTGACCTTTGTCGCGCTCGATGCGGGGACCAGTGTCGCAGGGGTGCTGACCCAGAGCCGCTGCCCCTCGCCCGAGGTCGACTGGTGCCGGAAAGCATTGGTACTCGGCGAAGCGCGCGCGCTGGTGGTGAATGCCGGGAATGCCAACGCCTTTACCGGGCATCGCGGGATTGCGGCGGTCGAGGCCATTGCCGGGCGCGTGGCGCAGCACCTCGGCTGCCAGCCGTCGGACGTGTTCGTTGCGTCGACCGGCGTGATCGGCGTGCCGCTGCCCATCGACAAGTCCGAAGCCGGACTCGACGCGGCCTTTGCTGCGCCGCCATGCGACTGGGCCGAGGCGACGGCGGCGATCGGGACGACCGACACTTTTCCCAAGGCTGCAATGACGCAGGCGGTCGTCGATGGCCGCACGGTGACGCTGGTCGGCATCATCAAGGGGTCGGGCATGATCGCCCCGGACATGGCGACGATGCTGGGCTTCATCTTCACTGATGCGGCGGTCGCGCCGGGCTATTTGCAGGCCGCGCTGTCGGCCGCCAACCGGACAAGCTTTTCATGCATCACCGTCGACAGTGATACGTCGACCAGCGACACCGTGCTCGCCTTTGCGACGGGAAAAGCGGGCAATGCGGTGCTGGCGGGCGACGAGGATGCGGGCGCCGATGCCTTCCGCGCCGCGCTGAACGAACTGTGCCTGAAGCTCGCGCATCTGGTGGTGCGTGACGGCGAAGGCGCGACCAAGTTCATCCGCATCGACGTGACCGGCGCCGAATCAGACCGCTCGGCGCATCGGATCGGGCTTTCGATCGCCAATTCGCCGCTGGTGAAGACCGCGATCGCTGGCGAGGACGCCAATTGGGGTCGCGTCGTCATGGCCGTCGGCAAGGCAGGCGAACCCGCCGACCGCGACAGGCTGGCGATCCGTTTTGGTGAGACGCAGGTCGCGGCGAACGGCCTCGCAGTCGTCGGCTATGACGAAGCGCCCGTCACCGCGCATCTGAAGGGCGACGAGATCGAGATCGGCGTCGACCTCGGCCTCGGGTCAGGCCGCGCGACCGTTTGGACGTGCGACCTGACGCATGGCTATATCAGCATCAACGCCGACTATCGGAGCTGATCCGCCGCATCACCGTCCGCTTTATCCGCCAGCGACTTTGGCGCGCGCTGCTCATAATCGAACACCGCGAGTTGTTTGCGCAGCGGTGATGCGCGGACCCCATCGGCAGCTAGCAGTTCTGCCTGACACGCCATACCGCCGGGATATTTCGGGTTGAGCAGCCCGCCTTTCTTGAGCACGCGCCACCATGGCGTCAATTCGTCCGTCGGAACGCCCATGTCGCGCCGCTCCTCGGCAGCGCGCGCGCACATGTTGAGAAAGATCGCTGTCGAGACCGGACAGGCGATCGCCACCCCGTGCCGCCGCGCAATGGCGCGCCGCAGATCGACGAGCGTGGCCACTTCGCCGCAGGCTATGCGACGGACGAAACCGTAAACCTCCATGGGCGACGATACCACCATCGCACCGCCATCCGCCTCACGATAGCCAGGGGCGCCGGGCGGGATCATCTGCACGATATGCGGCTCGCGACCGCCGTTCAGATGATCAAGCGCCGATTTGCGATTTGCCATAATGCCTCCCCGACTGACGACCGCACTTATGCCGCCGCCAGTCGATCAGGAGAATAAGGCGTGTTTGCGCTCGTTTCGTTCCACTGATTCCGGGAATTAGCCCCGGTCAGCGATTGCCTTCGATCCAAGATTGCCTTCGATCCAGGCCTTGATCTGGCTCTTCGGCGCCGCGCGGCTGAAGCGGGCGACTTCCTCGCCGCCGCGGAACAGCACAAGATTCGGGATCGTGCGGATGCCGTACTTGGTCGCGGCGTCGGGGGCGTCGTCGAGATTGGCCTTGGTGATCGTGAGCTGATCGGCGAGCTCGTCCGAAATTTCTTCGAGGCTCGGGCCGATCACTTTGCACGGGCCGCACCATTCGGCCCAGAAATCGACGAGGACGGGCTTGTCGGCCTTGAGCACGTCAGCGTCGAAGCTGGTATCGGTGATCGCGATGGTTGCCATTTGATAAACTCCTGTTCGGGTGTGACACCCGTTACGCTCAATCTAGGAGCATGGTTACAGGCGCTCAAGCGTCGGGTTGCAAGCTTTGCTCAGGCGCGCCCAAGCCGGACTTGTGCGCCGCCAACAGCGCGTCGGGAACCGCGAACAGTATCGGCGCGGCGGTGTAAAGCAACGCCGCATCAATCGCGCGACCGGGGAAGATCACGCGCAATGCCGCGACATAGGCCGCCATCTGGCGCAAGTGATAATCGGGGATGTCGTCGAGGGTCGCTGGCGCGCGGCGCCCGGTCTTGAAATCGACCACGCGCACGCGGTCGGGCAGCACGAGCAGCCGGTCGACGGTGCCCGACACCACCACGCCTTCCGCGATCACGGCGGCAATCGGCGCTTCGGCGAGTGCATCGGCACCGAACAGATCGGCGAAGCGCGGATCGTCGAGCACGCGCAGCACATCGCCGATGATTCCTGAGCGCATCGGCGCTTCGGTAACGCCACTTGCGCCTGCCAGCCAGCGATCGGCGGCATCGGCCCGCGCGGTGGGCTCGATCGCAGGCAGCCGCTCAAGCAAGGCATGGACCAGTCGCCCGCGCTCGGCGGCGGCCCGCAGCGCTGGTGTCGGCGGCGGATCGCTCACCGCATCGTCGCCCAGCGCTGAGGGCGCGAGCGGACGCGGCGGACGTGCCTCGACGGGAGCAGGCGCGCGCGCCCAGTCGGGCACGGGTTCGGGCGGAAGCGGATCGGCGCGTGCCGCTTTTGACGACGCAATCGGCTTGAGCAGCGACGTGCCGCGAAACGCCCGCTCCCCCTCACCTTCAACGCCCAGTGCGGCGAACGCTCTGTCAGCCGCAGCATACCAGCTTGCGGCGGGCGGCACGCCCTGCGCGCGCGGGCCGAGCGCGCCAGCGATCACCAGCCGTTCTTCGGCGCGCGTCGCGGCGACGTAGAACAGCCGCCAATGTTCCTGCAATTCGCGCGCGGCAGCTTGCTCGACCACGGCGTCGAGCGGCCCACCGCGCTCGGCGGCCTTGGGGCGGAAAATCGGCAGCGGATCGTCCTGCCCCTCGGGGGTCCAGCGTAGCAGCGAACGCGGCGCGCTGCCCGGATCGACACAGGCATCGGCGAGCAGCACCAACGGCGCCTGCAACCCCTTGGCGCCGTGGACCGTCATCACCCGCACCGCGTCGAGCGGCGCGGAAGGGTCGCGCACAATCTCAACATCGCCGCGATCGAACCAGTCGAGAAAGGCTTGGAGCGACGGGGTCGCGCGGCTTTCGAATTCGAGCGCGGCGCTCAGCAATTCCTCGATCGGATCGCGCGCTTCAGCGCCAAGGCGGCGGATCAGCTTGCGGCGGCCGTCGAGCGGCCCCGACAACAGATATTCGAGGAGCTGATAGGGCGTCGCCAGATCGGCGCGCGCGAGGAGATCATAGAGTGAGACGAGTCGTTCGCTCTCGGCATGCGCGCGCAAATGACGCCACAGGCTGGTGGCACGCGGCACCGACGCGGCGAGCAATTCCTCCTGCGTCCAGCCGAGCAGCGGTGAGACGAGCAGGCTGGCGAGCGAGAGATCATCGTCGGGCTGGAGCGCGAATCGGATCGCGGCGAGCAGATCGCGCACCGCCAGCGGCGCGTTCAAGCGCAGCCGGTCGACCCCCGCCACCGGCACGCCTTCGGCGTAGAGCCGCGCGACAATCAGCGCCGCGAGTTCGCCGCGTCGCTTGACGAGGATCATCACATCCTCGGGCCGCAGCGCCCTGCCCTGTGATTCGAGCATCAGCGGCTTGGCGGGGTCGAGCCATGCCTTGATCTGGCGCGCGATCTTGGTCGCCAGCGCGCGCGTTGCGTCGCCGATCCATTCCTCTTCGTCGGCATCGCTGGCGCCTGCGGTCACCGGCGGCCAGAGCGTGACCGTGCCCGGGCCCGGCACTTCGCTGGCGTGCGCGGTCAGATCGTCGACGCCAAGCCCCGGCGCATCGATGCGGCCAATCGCCGCATCGACGAATTCGAGGACCGGTCGCGTCGAGCGGAAACTGTGGGTGAGCGACAGCCTGTTGAATCGCGTGCCCTGGTCGGCTTCCTCGTCGCGGCCCTCCCTGGCCTTTGTGCCAAAATATTTCTCGGCAGCGGCGAAGAAAATCGGATCGGTGCCCTGAAAGCCGAAGATCGCCTGTTTATAGTCGCCGACGACGAAGAGCGTGCGCGCTGTGTCACCCCGCGTGCCCTCGCCCGCGAAAAACTCATTCGCAAGGGCGCGGACGATCCGCCACTGGCGCGGGTTGGTGTCTTGCGCTTCGTCGACCAGCACATGCTCGGTTGCGAGATCGAGCTTGTAGCGCACCCAATCGCCCATCCCCGGCTGTTCGAGCAACGCGACGGTCGCGCGGATCAGATCATCGAAATCGGCGACGCCAAGGCGGCGCTTGGCGTGCGCATAGGCATTGGCATAGGCGCGCCCCGCCTCCAGCCCGCGCGCAAGCAGATCGGCGTAGGCGGCGCGCTGGACGAGCCCGAGCAGCTCGGTGCAGCGCGTGGCGACCTCGATCGCGATGTCGGCGTAATCGGGGTCGGCGGCGAGCAGCTTGGCCGAATATTTGCGCGGCTCACCCGCTTGGGTGAAGCCGATCCCCGCGAGATCGCCGAGCATCGTCGCGCGCATCGCCGGTGTCGCTTCGATCCAGCATTCGGCGATGTCGGCGTGGTTGCCGCCGGTCGCAGTGCCCCAGGCGCGGTTGGCCGCAGCGAGGCGGTGCACGGCATCGACATCGAATTCATCATCACTGCAAGCCTCGACCAAAATCTCGTCAATATCGCCCATCGGCAGATCGAGTTGGCGGCGGACAAAGGGCGCGATCCCGCTCGGCAATGCGGCGAGTGCAGCGGGCGCGCGCGCGCAAGCGTGGAGGAAATCCTCGGCGCCGCCCTCGCCCAACCGCAGGCTGAGCGCGCCGATCGCGTCGACAATGCTGAGCCGCCCGTCACGCTCGGCATCGACCAGCAAGTCGGCGAGCGTCTCGCGCATCAGCACGGCTTCCTCGCGCCCCTCGATCGGGCGGAAGCCGGGGACGAGGCCCGCTTCTATCGGGAAGCCCGCGAGCAGCCCCTGACAAAAGCCGTGGATGGTCGAAATGCGAATGCCGCCACTGGGCGAATCGAGCAGCTTGGCAAACAAGGTGCGCGCCCGCGCGCGCAATTCGGGCGTCGGTGCTTCGCCGAGCGCGGCGAGATCATTGCCCAGCTGGTCGTCCCGCATCCGCACCCACGCCGCCAGCCGCGCGGTGATCCGCCCGGCCATTTCGGCTGCGCCCGCCTTGGTGAAAGTCAGGCACAGAATCGCTGACGGATCGGTGCCACGCAGGAGCAACCTGAAAACCCGGGCGGCGAGCACTTGCGTCTTGCCCGTCCCCGCCGATGCCGACAGCCAGACATGCTCGTCGGGCGCGCTCGCACGCGCCTGGCTGCCGAGCAATTTAGGGAGCGCCTTATGCTCAGCCACGGCCATACCATTCGTCGAGCCGCATCAGCTGGTCGTAATCGGCATAGGGCGCATATTCAGGGTGGAGTTTGGCGGTGAAGGGTTCGTCGCCGGTCAGCCACCGCGCGGCGGCATCAGTAAAGGTCGCGGCGGCGAGTGCGGTGAAGTCGACGGTGACAATCTTGTCGCGCTTGCCGTCGGGATCGACCGGGCTGGTGATTTTGCCAAACGCATCGCCGTGCTTGGCGAGCGACCAGTAATCGAACGCGCCCGCCGTACCGCTGATGCCGTCGAAGCCGCCGCGTTCCGCGATCAACCCCAGCAGCCCGAGTTGCAGGCTGTATCCTGCGCGAACGGCGGTTGGCGATGGCGCCTTACCGGTCTTATAGTCGACAATCCCGATGCCGCCGTCAGCGAGCCGATCGATGCGATCAGCCTTGCCCTTCAGCGTCACCCCCGCAAGGACGATCTCGCCGCCGCGCTCGACGGCGATCACGCTCCGGCCCTTGTCGGCCATCGCGTCGATCTGATCGGCAATCCAGGCAATCGCTTCGAGCAGGCGCGGCTGCCACAGCGCGCGCATCATCGGATGGGTACGCTGGTCGGCCAGCAGCGCGCGGGCGCGGGGCAACAGCTTTTCGGACGCGAAGCCGTCCGCCCTGCCCCAGGCTTCGAGGATTGCATGCACCGCCGTGCCGCGCCACGCCGCGCTCGGATCGGCATCAACCGGGTCGAGCGTCGCGAGCTTGAGCACCTGCCGCGCGTAAAAGGCATAAGGATCGGCCTTTAGCCGATCGACTTCGGTCACCGAAATGCGCGTCGGGCGCAGCGCGGCGGGAGGCGTCGGCGCGGGACGATCGGCGGGTTCGTGGACGCCCGGATCATCGAGCGCTCGCGCCCAATCCGCGAGCCGTTGGTCGCGCACCAACCCGCCGGTCATCGCTTCGAGCCGGAGCCAGAAGCGCGAGGCAATCGCCGGGCTCTTCGCGTCGCGCCGCGCGCGCGTCAGCAGCACGTCGGGGGCGCCGAGGGCGCTTGCCAGATCATGCGCCGCGAGCCCCACGCGCCGGTCGAGCCCCGGCAGGCCAAGCTCGGCGCGGATGCGCGGCGCAAGCCAGGGGTCGGGCGCAGGTTGCCCCGGCCAGACGCTTTCGTTGAGTCCGCCGAGGATCATCAAGTCGGCGGTCTGGAGCCGGGCTTCGATGAGCCCGTAGATGGCGAGGCGCGGATGGCCGCCCTGCGGCGGCCGCACCGACACATCGTCCATCAAGGTGCGGAGCAGCGGCGCCAGCGCTTCGGGCGCGACGGTTGCCGGTCCTTCTGCGGCCTCGGTTTCGAGATCGGCGAGCAAATCGGCGGCTGCGCGGCCCGCTGGCCCCGACCACAGTGCATCGCCGCAAAGCGCCTGCGCCGTCGCGCGCACGCCATCGAGCAGCGCGGCGAGCGGCTGGTCACCGCCATCGAACAGCGCTGCGATCGGCTCAATTAGTGTCCGCGCTTCTGGCCACCACTCAGCCGCCGCACGACGGACGGCGCGGGTCCGGTCATCACCCTCGGCGAGGTGACGGTCGATCCCGTCCAGCCCCGGCGCGGGGCGCGGGCCGCGCAGCGCCAAGTCAAGCGCGCGCACCCCTTCCAGCCAAGGCAGCCGCGCGTCGCCGCTCATCACCAGCGGATGCTTGAGCAGCGCCAGCAGTGCGAGCGGGGCGAAGCGTTGCGCGGCGGCTTCCGCAAGCGCGGTGAGCAAGGTCCCCGGCGGCAGAATCGAGAGCGACTGCCCGGCGCTGTCATCGATCGCGATGCCCCAACGCGCCAATAGCGCCGCCACCCGCCGGGCCAGCGCACGATCTGGGGTGACGAGCGCGGCTGTTCGCTCGGGCGTCTCGAGCGCCTCGCGCAGGGCAAGCGCAATTGCCTGCGCCTCTTCGGCCGGAGTCGCGAGCTCGACCGCGCGCACGCCGGACAGTCGGCGCGCCTCGGCGGATAAAGTCGTCCATTTGTCGGTGAACTCGGCCGGTGCGAGCGCATTGGCCACCGCGCGACCCCGGATTGCGCCCGCATCATGCCCGCCGCCCTCGCGCCATAGCGCGACTTCCTCGCGCGCGACGCCCATGCGGTCGAGCAGCAGCTTGAGCTGATATTGCGGATGCGTCTCGATCGGGCGCGGACGGCGTCCGCTGGCATCGGCGGGGAGCGGGCCAAGCGCGTCCCATTCTTCCGCCGCCATCGCAGTGGCAAGATCGGCGAACACGACGAGCCCTTGCGGCAGTTCGCTCACCACTCGGAGCAGCCGTGCGAGCGCAGGCGCCGCCGAGCCGATGCCCGCCGCACAAACGAACCCCGTCGGCGGTGTTGCGCGCCAGCGGTTCGCGAGCCTGCCCAGCAACAGGCCGCGCCGCGTCGCCAGATCAATCGCGCCGCGCCGCGCCAGCGCCTTGGGCCAGTCGTCGAGGATGATCCCGAACAGTTCGAGCGCGCGCTGCCAATGGTCCTGCAGATCGGCAGCGACATCGATCGCGGCGAGCCGGGTCGGCGCGACCTCTTCGACCAGCAATTGGTCGAGCGTGCGCGCGAGTTCGCCCGCCAGCCGCACGGCTTCAGCCGCATCGATTGGCTGGCCGCTGCGCGCGCGCGCCTCGCTCACCAGCCGGGCGAGGATCATCCGGCGCGCGAGCGGATCGATCGCGGGCGGTACAGGCGCCGCGTCATCGGCGGGGTCGAGCGCCGCGCCGATGCCCTCACCCAGCTCGGCATCGCCGATTGCGACGAGACGCGGCAGCAGCAGCCCGCCGCCGCTTGCCCGCACGAAGGCTTCGGTCAGCGTGCGGACGGCGCGGTGATTAGGCAGCAGCACCAGCCCGCGCGCGAGCCCCATCGGATCGCCACCGAAGCGCCGGATCAGCCCGGCGGCAAGCGCATCGGCAAACGCCCGGTGCGCGGGGATCGTGAATAGCTGGGGTCGCCCCCGCCCCGTCACGCGAAATTAGCCATCGGCAAGGATCGCTTCGGTGCGGGCAATCGCGGCGGGCGTGCCGACATCGAACCACAAGCCGCTATGCACGATCCCGTAAGCACGACCGGCGGAGATCGCGCGGTCCCAGAAGACGTTGGTCGAGAACGGTCCCTCGGGCCAGTCCTTGATCAGTCGTGGCGACAGGATCTGCACCCCCGTCCAGACGAAAGGCGCTGGCCGTCCCGGCTTGCGCCGTCCCGTGATCCGCCCAGCGGGGTCGAGGTGAAAGTCGCCGCGTCCGCCGTGGCAATGCGCCCAGGCGAGCGGCACCATCAGCAGCAGCGCGTCCATGCTTTCGTCGTCCCACGCCGCTGCCAGCGCGCGGATCGAATCGATCGGGCCGTCGATCCACAAATTGTCGCTGTTGACCGTCAGGAAGGGCTTGTCGCCGATCAGGTCGCGCGCCTGCACCAGCCCGCCGCCGGTCTCCATCAACTGGCCACGCTCATCGGAAATCACCAGTTCGATCCCGTCGTTACGACGCTGCAGATGCGCTTCCAGCGCGTCGGCGAGGTAATGGACGTTGACCACCGCGCGCTTGACGCCGGCGGCGCCGAGCCGGTCGAACACATGATCGATCAGCGGCTTGCCCGCGACTTCGACCAGCGGCTTGGGGCGCGTTGCCGTCAGCGGCCGCATGCGCTTGCCGAGGCCCGCCGCCATCACCATTGCGGTTTCGGGCACGGCGGCGACGGGGTTGGGCCGCAGCGCGAGGCTCTTGCGCGCGGTCATGCGCCGATCAGCATCGGGTCGCCGCGCTTCGACGCGGGGATATTGGCGTCGAACCAGGCCTTGACCGGCGCGAGCGCGGGATGCGCGAGATCGCGTTCGAGATAGCCCCACACGCGCGGGCACAGGCTGGGGTAGCGATCCTTATGGTCGCGCTGCCACAGCCGCGTGAACACACCGATGATCCGCGTATTCCGCTGCGCGCCGAGCACATGATAAGCCGTCATGAAGTCATCGCCTGCGCCAGTCGCCTGCGCGTAATGATTGAGCATTGCCGCCTCGATCGCTGGCTCGACATCGCGCCGCGCATCCTGCAGCAGCGAAACGAGATCATAGGCCGGGTGGCCGGTCATCGCGTCCTGAAAATCGAGCAACCCGATCCGCCCGTCACCGAGCAGCATCAGATTCTCGGCGTGATAGTCACGCAGCGCCAGCACGGGTGCCTTTGGCTCGGCAAGCGGCAGCACAGCGTCCCACGCCCCAGCATAGCTCGTCAGGTCGGGCGTGATGCCAACGGCAGGGCAATACCATTCGGGCAGCAGCAGCGTGCGCTCGGCCAGCGCGGCGCGATCATAGGGATCGACCGGCGGTGGCGCGACGCCGTGGAGCGCGACCAGCACGTCGACCGCCGCGCGGTACAGTTCGGGCGCGCGCGCGGGATCGGCATCGACCGCTTCACGAAAACGATCGTCGCCAAAATCCTCGATCAGCGCGAGGCCTTGCGCGGTGTCGACGGCGAACACTTCGGGGGCGGCAAAGCCATGGGCATGCAGCCAGCGCGCGATGCTCAGGAACGGCCCGGTATCCTCAGGTGGCGGCGCATCCATCAGGATCGCCCGGCGCGCGCCGTCGATCACGCGGAAATAGCGGCGGAACGACGCATCGCCGGTAACGGGGACCAATGTCGCCCCACCCCAGCCATGCACTTCGAGAAATGCCTGCGCGCCGGCAGGTTCGGTCAGCGTTGCGCCCATCGCGCTCTCCAACCCTCGGGCACCTGTGCTGTCAAGCGACGTCCTGACCCATCCACATTGATCGTCAACGAAAGTGCGTCTGGCCAATAGCCGGGCCCAGCCCGCTCGGGCCATTCAACGATCAAAAGCGAGTCCTGTGCCGCCTCGTCGAGGCCAAGCTCGGCCATCTCATCGGGCGAGTCGATCCGGTACAGGTCGATGTGCAGCACCGGCAGCCGCACCTCGGGCGGATCATAGGGTTGGACGATCGCAAAGCTGGGGCTCGGCGCTTCGCCCGCGAGACCAAGCGCCGCCAGCAGCCCGCGCGCAATGCTGGTCTTTCCCGCACCCAGCGGCCCTTCGAGCGTGATGACATCGCCCGGCCTGACGAGGGTCGCTAACCAGGCGCCGAACGCGCTCGACGCTGCCGGATCGGCCAGTTCGATCATGCCGCGACCGCAGCGCCATGGCGCGGCAGCGTTACGGTGATCACTGTCCCCTGCCCGCGTTCGGACATCAGCGTGACGCTGCCGCCATGCGCCTCGATGAATTGCTTCGCGAGCGGCAAGCCCAGCCCAAGCGCGCGGTCGCCGCTGCGGGTCGCAGGAGCGGTGGCAAAGCGATCGAACGCCTGTTTGACCGCCTTCGCCGTCATCCCGCGACCGTTATCCGACACGACAATCCGCGCGGCATCGGGCGTGCCATCGCCGTGGAGCAGGATGCGGCCACGCTCTGGCGTTCCGGCAATCGCGTGGCGGAGAAGATTCTCGACCACCTGAGTCAGCCGCGCCGCTTCGCCGGTCACCACGCCCAGCGAAGCGTCGATCTCGATCGCGAAATCGAGCTTTTGCGCGTCGACGAGCGCCGATACCTTTGCCACAGCTGCACGCGCGACGGCGTTGAGATCGACCTCGCCGACATCGCTGGTTCCGCCCCGCGCGCTGCTCTGGGTCAAGTCGAGCACATCGTCGACCAACGTACCGAGCCGCTCGACCGATTGCAGGATCGCCGCGACATACTCGCTCGCAACCGGCGGCAGCGCGCCCGCGAAGCCACCCTGGAGCATTTCGGCAAAGCCGCTGATCGAGGTCAGCGGCGTGCGCAATTCATAGCTCATATTGGCGACAAAGGCGGTCTTGACGCGATCGGCGGCCTCAAGCGCTTCGTTGCGGTCACGCAGTGCCTGCTCCATCCGCCGACTGTCGGACACGTCGAGCATCGTAAACAGCGCATTGCCGTCGGGCAGCGGCACGGCGGCGAAATCGAAATGGCGGCCATCGGCGAACGCGAGGCTACCGCCCCGCTGCTGGCGGTCGAGCGTGGCCGAGCGCACCATTTCGCTGATCAGCACCGCCTTGCCGGGCGCCGCAAGCTGGGTCGCGGCGGCCTGCGCGAGCACATCGACGCGCGGATGCCCGGCGAGGAATTGCTCGTCGAGCCCGAGCGTCTGGCGGAAGCGGTTGTTCCACAACTGAAGCCGCCCGTCCGCCGCGAACACGCCAAGCGCTTCGAACAAGGTGTCGAACGTCGCCGTCCGCACCCGCAGCAAGGTGTCGCGCGCGCTCGCGAGCTGGACCTGCTCGGTGCGATCCTCAAAGATCAGCAGCAGCCCGCCATCGGGGAGCGGCTGCGCGACGACGCGCAAGTGATCGCCACCGGGGAGATGCCATTGCTCCTCGATCTGGTGATCGGCCGCAAGGAACCAGTCGCGGCGCTCGGCCTTCCAGCCCGGGAAATCGCGGACCTCGGGCAGCCGTCCGGCTTCGCGCATCCGTTCGAGCACGCGGTCGAATTCGGGGCGATCGGCGAGCCACTCGGTCTTCATCGCGAACAGCCGCTGGAACGGCTGGTTGCAGAATGTCAGCGCCCGGTCGCTGCCGAACTGGGCAACGGCCGCCGAAAGCCGGTCGAGCATTTCGCGCTGCGCCTCGCCAAAGCGCTTGGTCGCTGCGCGCGCCTGTTCAAGATCCTCGATGTCGATCGCAAAACCGGCCACGCCGCCGCTCGGCAGCGGCACATCGACGATCCGCAGCATCCGCCGCGCGCCGCCGATTGTCGCTGGCATCGCTTGCGATTCGGGCCGCCCCTGCTCGCGTGCGCGGATCGCGGTCGCGAGCGGGCCGCCCATGCCCGAACCCTCGACCAGCTCAAGGCCGCGCGCGAGCACGTCGTCGGCATCCTTGCCTTCGACGGCACTGACATAGGCAGTATTGACCATCCCGAGCCGGAGATCGGGCGTGCGGTACCACATCGGCATCGGCGCGGCCTCGATCAGCCCAGTCAGTGCGTCGAACGCCGCGTCGACTTGCGTCGCTTGGTCCTGCAGCCGGGCAATCTCGGTCGCGCTTTCGGTGGTGTCGAACACCCACAAGATCACGCCGCCGCCAAGGTCGAGATCGCGCGCGGCGCGCTGCCCCTCGATCATTAGCGATCGCGATCCGTCGATCGGGCGCACCACGCGGCTGAAGGGCAGCGCGACTCGCTGGACCGCCGCGATATCCTCGCTCAGCGCGGCCAGGTCATCAGCGGCGAGCCCGGCATCGGTAGTCGACAAATCGCTCAGGAACCGCACCGGCCCGGTCAACCCCAATAAATCGGTGAGCCGCTGCGGCACGTCGATCCGGCCATCGGCATGGACGATTGCGGCGAGCGCTGGCGCCGAGCCGAGCAGCGCATTGAGGCGCGCGGCAGCAGCCTGCGCCGCCCGATGCGCGCCGCGCAGGGCAAGGCCGGTGTAAAGCGCCCACGCTGCGCCCGCGATCAGCAGGGCAAAGGTTGCGCCGACCAACAGGGCGACCAAGGGACTAAGGGTGATCATTGCGCCGCGCGGGACGCCAGCTTCGCGGTCATGGCCTGCTGTAGAACAGCAGTTGCGCGACTGGGAAGCGCCACGCGCGCCTTAATCGCAAAAGAGCCCCCACCGCAGCGCGGCAGGGGCTCGATTGATCCGCCCGAGGCCGAAGCCGACGGGATTAGTAGCGGTAGTGATCGGGCTTGAACGGCCCTTCGACCGGCACGCCGATATAATCGGCCTGCTTCTTCGACAGCTTGGTCATCTTGACGCCAAGCTTTTCGAGGTGGAGCGCCGCGACCTTCTCGTCGAGATGCTTGGGCAGGACATACACGTCGTTGTTGTACTGCTGCGGATTGGTGAACAGCTCGATCTGCGCCAGCGTCTGGTTGGTGAAGCTTGCCGACATCACGAACGACGGGTGGCCGGTCGCGTTGCCGAGGTTCACCAGACGGCCCTTCGACAGGATGATGATCTGCTTGCCATCCGGGAATTCGACCAGGTCAACCTGCGGCTTCACTTCGGTCCACTTGTAGTTGGACAGTGCCGAGATCTGGATCTCGCTGTCAAAGTGGCCGATGTTGCAGACGATCGCCATGTTCTTCATCGCCGCCATGTGATCGGCAGTGATGACGTCGGCATTGCCGGTCGCGGTGACGAAAATGTCCGAACGCTGGACGGCTTCTTCCATGGTGACGACTTCAAAGCCTTCCATCGCCGCCTGCAGCGCGCAGATCGGGTCGATTTCGGTGACGAGGACGCGCGCGCCGCCGTTGCGGAGCGACTGGGCCGAGCCCTTGCCGACGTCACCGAAGCCGGCAACCGTCGCGACCTTGCCCGCGAGCATCACGTCGGTGCCGCGACGGATCGCGTCGACCAGCGATTCCTTGCAGCCATAGAGGTTGTCGAACTTCGACTTGGTCACGCTGTCGTTGACGTTGATCGCCGGGAAGGGCAGCTCGCCCTTCTTGGCGATGGCATAGAGGCGGTGGACGCCGGTCGTCGTTTCTTCCGACACGCCCTTGATGTTCTTGACGCTTTCGGTGAGGTAGCCCGGCTTGCGTGCGATGAATTCCTTCACGGCGCGCTGCATTTCGACTTCTTCCTCATTCTCGGGCTCGGCGAACGAATGGCCGGCTTCGAGCTTGGCGCCCCACAGCGCGAACATCGTCGCGTCGCCGCCGTCGTCGAGGATCATGTTGCAGGTTTCATCACCCCAATTGAAGATGTCGCCGACATAGTCCCAATATTCGGCGAGGCTCTCACCCTTGATCGCGAACACTGGCACGCCCGACGCGGCAATCGCTGCGGCGGCGTGGTCCTGCGTCGAATAGATGTTGCACGTCGCCCAGCGGACCTGCGCACCAAGCGCGGTCAGCGTTTCGATCAGCACGGCGGTCTGGATCGTCATGTGCAGCGACCCGGTGATGCGCGCGCCCGTCAGCGGCTTCGACGCACCGAATTCCTCGCGCAGCGCCATCAGGCCGGGCATTTCGGTTTCGGCGATGTTGATTTCCTTGCGGCCGAAATCGGCAAGGCTGATGTCGGCAACGACATAATCGGTCGGGCGGTCAAGGACGGTGGCCACGCAAATTCTCCTGGTCTGGATCTTTATGGCAAGCACGAACGCCGCCAGCCTGAGCGCCCATAGCGGCGCGGCGGGCCCAAATCAAATATAAAGATGTCTTTATATGTTTCCCGGATTCAGGCTCGACCGGCCTGCGATGAAAGCAGGCGCGGGTCGACCCCTGCTGCCGCCATCCCCGCCGCCCAGCGTTCGGGCGCGGGGACATCGAAGATGAGTCCGGGGTCGGCTTCGACCGTCAGCCACCCGTGCCGCGTCATTTCAGCATCGAGCTGCCCCTCGCCCCACCCGGCATAGCCAAGCGCGACCAGCCATTGGCGGGGCCCCTTCCCGTCCGCGATCGCGCGCAGCACGTCGAGCGTGCCCGACAAAGCCCAGCGACCGGCAACGTCGATCGTATCCTGCCCTTCCCAATCGCGCGAATGCACGACGAAGCCGCGTCCGGGTTCGACCGGCCCACCCATACTGACCGGGCGGTCGGGGCACCCACCGGCATCGATCTTCAGCTGACCGAGCAAATCGTGAAACCCCAGCCCTTTGATCTCGGTACCGATGCCGATCCCCAGTGCGCCCTGTTCGTCATGCGCGCACAGAGCGATCACCGCGCGGTCGAAACGCGGATCGCTCATGCCGGGCATCGCGAGCAGAAATTGGCCGGTCAGATAACAGGGATCGTTCATAACTCGGTCTTATAGCGTGGGCGCATGCGCACGGAACCGCCGATCGTCTCGATTATCGTCCCCGCCTATGGGCTTGCCCATCTCGTGGGGCAGACGATCGAATCGATTCTTGCGCAGACCTATTCGCATTGGGAAGCGATCATCGTCGATGACGGCGCACCCGACGATGTCGAAAGCGCCGTGCAGCCCTATTTGTCGGACACACGCTTCAAGCTGCTGAAAACCGACAATGCCGGGCTGTCGACCGCGCGAAACCGCGCAATCGCGGTCGCCAGCGGTAGTTTGATCGCATTGCTCGACGGCGATGATCTGTACGAACCGCGCTATCTGGAACTGATGACTCAGGCGATCCTCGCCGATCCGGGCCTGGGTTTTGTGACGTGCGACGCAACCTATTTTGGTGCGTCGCGAGTCGGACAGCGTTTTTCGGCGCATGTGCCGCAGATCGACCCGATTTCGCTCGAACGGGTGTTGCGGCGCGATTTCAATGTTTTCATCACCAGCCTGATTCGGCGCGAAGCGCTGGTCGAGGTCGGCGGGTTCGACCCCGCCCTCAAATCGGCCGAGGATTTCGATCTGTGGATCAAGATCATCGAGCGCGGCTGGCGCGCAGCCTATGTCAACGCGCCGCTGTCGCGCTATCGACGCCGCGCCGATTCGATGTCGGCCAATGCCGCAAGACTGCTTGGGGCGGTCATCGCTGTCTATGCCAATGCGGAAGAGCGGCTCGCGGGTCGCCCCGAAGCCCTAGTCGCACGCGAGATGCGCGAGTCAGTCGCGCGCGAGCTTGCCGTGATCGAGGGCGAAGCACTGGTGCTTGGCGGCGAAGCGCGCGCAGGGCTCAAGCGATTGCGTGAGGGCGAGCCGTGGCGCCGCTCGCTCAAATGGTATGTTGCAATGCCGCTCCTGGCTGTCCCCGGCCTTGCCCGCCCCGTGCTGGCCGCGCGCGCGCGCCTCAACCGCGAATTCTAACGCTCCACACGGATTGCTTAAGTGCCCGCTTTGCGTCGCGCGTCGGCTCGGCTAGAGCGCGGCTCATCACCGCAACTGGAGAACAGGCATGACGATCAAGGTTGGCGACAAGCTCCCCGAAATGACCCTCATCAAGGCGACCGATCACGGCCCCGACGCCGTCGACAGCACCAGCTTTTTTGCCGGCCGCAAGGTCGCGCTGTT
>JAIETY010000137.1 GCA_019744885.1 Sphingomonas sp. | reverse complement strand
GTCAAAGCCCAGATCCTTCAGCGCGCGCTGGATTTCGCCCATCAGATGGTCGAGCCGCTGGCGGATCACCGCGATCAACTGCGCCTTGGTGATGCGCGCGCCATCGGTCGCTTCTTCCTCGGCCGAGATCGGCGCGACATCGATCATGTCGTGGTTGTCGCGCGGCGACGCATTGGCCGAGCCGTGGAAACACTTCATCCGCTCGGCCTGCGCGCGCCGCGTGCCGAACGCGCTGGCGATGTCATCGGTGATGTCCGCCGCGCCGATCGGGATCGAGGTCAGCCCGACCAGCATCCCGCCCGCGAACAGCGAGACATTGGTGATGCCCGCCCCCAATTCGACCAGCGCCACCCCCAGCTCGCGCTCCTCGTCCGACAGGCACGCCATGCCGGTCGCTACGGGCGCAGCGATGATCGACTTCACTTCCAGATGCGCCGACCGCACGCACAGATCGAGATTGCGCACAGGCGATCCTTCCGCCGCCACGACATGGACATGGACGCCGAGCCGGTCGGCATGCAGCCCGAGCGGCTTCTTCACCCCCTGTACGCGGTCGAGCGTGTAGAGCGTTGGCTGCGCGTGCAGCACCATCCGCCCCGCCGGATCGATCGAGTCCCGTGCCGCCTGCAGCAGATCGTCGATATCGCCCTGCTCGACCCGGTGGCCGCCGAGTTCGACTTCGACCGAAGCGACATCGGACACAAGCCCGCCCGCCGAAAAGCCGACCCAGACATTTTCGATGTTCATCCCAGCGATCCGCTCGGCCTGTTCGACCGCTTCGCGCACCGCGACTTCGGTTGCGGCCATATCGGCGATATAGCCGCGCTTGACCCCCCGGCTTTCGCGCTGGCCGGTGCCGAGCACGATCAGCTCACCGCCCTCGCCCACTTGCGCGATCATCGCCGAGACTTTGGACGATCCGATGTCGAGCGCGGTGATCAACCCGTCGGGTGCTACCTTTGCCATCATGCTTCCTTGTCGCGGGAGGTTTCGAAATGTTCGGCGGCCGAGGTATCGGTGATCGAGCGCGGCCCGGCGAGGCCCGGCTTGCGCACCACGAAGCGGGTCGGGTCGCGCATGTCGAAGCGCACCCAGCCGCGACCGAGCAACTGCCGATTGCTGTCGATGTCCGCAAATTTTACCAGCGCGCGCTGCGGCATTTCCTCGGGCAGCGCGAGCGTTTCACCGGTGGTGAACATCAAGTCCCAGCGGCGATTCCCGACCCAGGTCGCGGCGCGCACCAGCGGGCGCAACCCCGGCGTGGCATCGAGCAGCGCGCGATAGGCCGCGAGCTGTTCATTCGCGCCCTCGCCGATCAGCAGCGGTAGATCGGGCATTTTTTCGGGCGCCACTTGCTCGAGCGTCACGCCTTTCGCGTCGATCAGCTGAAGCTGCCCATGATCCTGCCAAACCGCGACCGGCTGGCGCTCAATGATGTGGATGACGAGCTTGTCGGGCAGGCGCCGCGACACCTGCGCATCGGCGACCCAGCCATAGCGCAGCAACCGCGCGCGGACTTCGTTCAGGTCAACGAGCGGCATCGCGCGTGATTTTTGGTCGAGCACCACTGCGGCAATCGCGGCTTCGCTCAGACGGCGCGCGCCGGTGGTCTCGATCTGCTTGACCTTAAATCCTGCTGCGCCGACGCCTTCGGCCAGCGCGAGGCCCGCCGCTTGCGGCACGCCAAACAGGGTCGACAAGCCAACCGCGCCGGCCAAGATCATGCCCATGATCGTCCAGGTCGCAATCCGCTGGAGCGTCCGCTCGGACACCGGCAGCATCAGCAGCAGCCGGTCGATCGTCGATTGCCTGCGCACCGCAGGCACGCGGCGGCCAGGCTGGACGGGGCGGCGCTGCGGCGCGGCACCGCGGCGGATGGTCTTGGTCATGCCTGCTCCTGCTGCTGGTCGGGTTTCAGGGCTTCGTCGATGATCGCCTGGACAAGTTGCGGATAGCTCATGCCCCGGTGGCGCGCCTGTTCGGGGACGAGGCTGAGCGGTGTCATGCCCGGCTGGGTATTGACTTCGAGCAGGAACAACCCGCCCACGCCCCGGCTATCGTCCCAGCGGAAATCGGCGCGGCTCGCGCCCTTGCACCCCAGCAACCGATGCGCATCGAGCGCGATTGCCTCGCACGCCTGCGCAATCTCGTCGGGGATCGGCGCGGGGTAGAGGTGCTCGGTCATGCCATCGGTATATTTGGCGTCATAGTCGTAGAAGCCGCTCTTCGGGCGCAATTCGGTGACGCCGAGCGCTTCGCTGCCAAGCACCGCCGTCGTCAGCTCGCGCCCGCGAATGAACGGCTCGGCGAGCAGTTCGTCGAACTCGCTCCACGGTCCCCGCGTGTCACGGCCGATCGGGTTGCCGTAATTGCCCTCGTCAGTGACGATCGCAACGCCGACCGACGAGCCTTCGTTGACGGGTTTCAACACATAGGGGCGCGGCAACGGGTCGCGCTCGAACAATTCCTCGGTCTTGACGATCCGCCCGCCGGGCATCGGGATGCCGTGCGGCACGAGCAGCATCTTGGTGAGCTGCTTGTCGATCGCGATCACCGACGCGACCTGACCCGAGTGGGTGTATTTCAGCCCCATCAGGTCGAGCATGCCCTGCACCGACCCGTCCTCGCCGGGGGTGCCATGGAGCGCATTGAACACGACATCGGGCGCGGCTTCGGCGAGCTTTTGCGCAACGTCCCGGCCCATATCGATCCGCGTGACGCGGTGGCCAAGCGATTCTAACGCCTCAGCGACACCGCTGCCCGAGGCGAGCGACACCTCACGCTCGGCTGACCAGCCACCCATCAGCACGGCGACGTGAAGGCTCATGAATCAAGCCTTTCGATATAGAGCGCCGGCTGGCTGTCGCGAACCAACTCCGAGCATTCGGGCTCCCAAGGAAAGAGACCGCTAGTCGCGCTCGGCCAGACTATTTGAACGGCTCGACCCAGCGGTTCGCCTCGTGTTTCCCAAAAATGCCACATTGCCGAATTGAAATATTCTACTGCGATTCTGCTAGCCGGCACCGTGCGTGCGACGCAGCGATGCCCTTCTAGCAAGCCATCAACGATCGTACCGTCTTCGAGCTTAAGACCGTCGCGGCACTGCCGGAGAGTTTCATTGATCATGTAATTCGTTAACTTCACGGGAAGACCGAATATGATGACTTCAGGCTGATCCACTGTGGCCTCAAAACCAATCGAGTATCCAAAGTTCGGATCGACTCCGTCAGGATCAAAAACATAGTTGATATGGCAACCGTGCTTGCGGACGTTCTCGACGATTTCAAGTTCAGATTTGTTAGTGGCGCGCGCTTCGTTCATTGCGCCACTCCAACCCGCTGAATTTCCCACTCCAGCTCGATCCCGCTCGTCGCTTTCACCCGCGCCCTCACTTCTTCGCCCAAAGCCTCGATATCGGCGCTCGTCGCCGCGCCGAGGTTGAGCAGGAAATTGCAATGCTTGCTCGAAACCTGCGCGTCGCCGATCCGCAGGCCGCGACAGCCCGCCGCGTCGATCAGTTCCCACGCCTTGTGGCCTTGCGGGTTCTTGAAGGTCGAGCCGCCAGTCTTGCTGCGTAGCGGCTGCGATTCCTCGCGCGCGGCGGCGATGCGGTCCATTTCGCCCTGGATCGCGGCGGGGTCACCGGGCGAGCCGGTGAAGGTCGCCTCGACCACGATCGCGCCGTCGGGCAGCCTCGAATGGCGATAGCTATAGCCGAGTTCGTCCACCGGCAGCGTCACCACGGCCCCATCGCGCAGCACGACGACGCACGACACCAGCACATCCTTCGTTTCGCGGCCATAAGCGCCGCCATTCATCCGCACGAACCCGCCGACCGTGCCGGGAATGCTGCGCAAAAACTCCAGCCCCGCCAGCCCCGCATCGCGCGCGGTCGATGACACCAAAATGCCCGACGTCCCGCCGCCGCACACCAGCGTCTCGCCCTCAGCGCGCGCGAAGCTGAATGCCTTGCCCAGCCGCACGACAACCCCGCGATACCCACCGTCGCGCACGATCAGGTTGGAGCCGAGCCCCAGTGCCATCACCGGGACGGCGGGATCGAGGTCCGCCAGAAACGCGCTCAGATCATCGACATCGGCGGGCTCGAACAGCCACCGCGCGACGCCGCCCGACTTGAACCAAACCAGTGGCGCGAGCGGTGCGCTGGCGGTCAGCCTACCGCGCACCGCGGGCATTTTGACCTCAACACTCATCTTAGCCCCTCCCCTTCAGGGGAGGGGTTGGGGTGGGGGCTGTCCCCATGCGCGTCGGTCTCGATGAGACTGACACTCCCCACCCCAACCCCTCCCCTAAAGGGGAGGGGCTCAAGAGGCCCGTGCCCGCTCATGCCGCCTTGTCCCGCATCGCATCGGCCAGCCCGGCGGCCCATTTGGTGATATCGCCCGCCCCCAGGCAAATCACCTGATCGCCCGGCACGACAATCCCCGCTAGCGTCTCCGCCAGCGCGCCTGCGTCAGCAATCACTGCCGCCGAGCGATGCCCGCGCAGCGCAATGCGCTCGACCAGCGCCTCGGCACTTACGCCGTCGACCGGCGCTTCACCGGCGGCATAGACCGGCGTCACGAACACCATGTCGGCGTCGTTGAAGGCTTGCGCAAAATCATCCATCAGCCCCCCCAGCCGCGAATAGCGATGGGGCTGCATCACCGCGATCACGCGGCCCTCGGCGCCCTCACGCGCGGCGGACAGCACCGCGCGGATTTCGACCGGGTGGTGCGCATAATCGTCAACGATCACCGCCCCCCGCACCTCGCCGACCCGCGTAAAGCGCCGCTTGACCCCGCCGAACTTCGCGAACCCATCGCGGATCGTCGCATCATCGATCCCGAGCTCGAGCGCGACCCCAATCGCCGCGAGCGCATTCTGGACATTGTGCCGCCCCGGCATCGGCAGCTCGATGTCCGAAATCGTCCGCGTGGCCCCATCACGCGCGCGCACCACGGTGTCGAAGCGGTTGCCGCCCGCGATCGGCGTCACGCCCACCCCGCGCACATCGGCTTGCGCGGCAAACCCATAAGTCACCACCCGCCGGTCGCGCACCCGCGGGATGATATTCTGCACTTCGGGATGATCGAGGCACAGCAATGCCGCGCCGTAAAAAGGCACATTCTCGACGAATTCGACAAACGCGTCTTTCACCGCATCGAACGAGCCATAATGGTCGAGATGCTCGGGATCGATGTTGGTGACGACTGCGATCGTGCCGTCGAGCCGCAGGAAGCTGCCGTCGCTTTCGTCGGCCTCGACCACCATCCAGTCGCTCGCGCCGAGCCGCGCGTTCGAGCCATAGCTGTTGATGATGCCGCCATTGATCACAGTCGGGTCGATCCCGCCCGCGTCGAGCAGCGCCGCGACCATCGACGTGGTCGTGGTCTTGCCGTGCGTCCCCGCCACCGCCACGGTCGACTTCAGCCGCATCAGCTCGGCGAGCATTTCCGCGCGCCGCACCACCGGCAGGCGGCGGGCATAGGCGGCTTCGACCTCGGGATTGTCGCGCCGGATCGCGGTCGAGGTCACCACCACCGCCGCGTCGCCCAGATTATCGGCCTTATGACCGATATGCACCGCAATCCCCTTGGCGCGCAGCCCCGCGATCACATAGCCCTCGGCCACGTCGGAGCCCTGCACGCGATAGCCGAGATTATGCATCACTTCGGCAATGCCCGACATGCCGATCCCGCCGATGCCGACGAAGTGGATCGTGCCGATGTCGGTCGCGACACCCTTCATGCGTAAGCCGCCTGATCGCCAAACTTCACCCGTCGCGCCGCGCCGACAAGGTTCGGCGCATGCGGCCCATCGAGGCTTTCGACCAGATCAGCCAGATCGCGCACCGCTTCAGGCCGCCCGCAGCTCCGCGCACGACCGGCGGCATTTTCGAGCGCGGCCGGATCGAGCCCCAGCTTCTGCATCTGCTTGGCGAGTTCGATCGGCGTGAAGTTCCGCTGCTGGATCGTCCGCGCCCCGCCCGCCTGCGTCATTTCGCGCGCGTTCGCGGTCTGGTGATCGTCGGTCGCAATCGGCAGCGGCACCAGAATCGCCGGGCGCCCGGCGCACGTCAGCTCGGCCAAAGTCGAGGCACCCGCGCGCGCAATCACGATATGCGCCCAGGCGAGTTGCTCGGGCATATCGGGCAGATAGGTGGCGAGATCGGCCGCAATCGACAGATCGGCATATTTTGCGCGCGCCGCGTCGATATCCTCGATCCGCGCCTGATGCGTGACTTGCAACCGCCGCCGGAAGCTGATCGGCAACAGCGCAAGGCCATCGGGCACGACATCGGACAGCACGCTCGCGCCCTGGCTCCCGCCCGTCACCAGCACGCGGAAAATGCCGTCTTCCTCCAGCAGCGGATAGGGCCGCTCGCGCAGCAACCGCACCGCCTCGCGCACCGGATTGCCGACGAGATGTGTCTTCCCACGGTGCTTGACCGCAAGCCGCTCGACATCGGGGTAAGAGGTGGCAATCGCACTCACCTTGCCCGCCACCAGCCGGTTGACGCGCCCCAGCACGGCGTTCTGCTCATGCACCGCCGTCGGAATGCCGAGCGCAAACGCGCCGAGCAGCGCGGGCAGCGCCGGATAGCCGCCAAAGCCGATCACGGCGGCGGGGCGCTGCGCCTTGAACAGCTTGATCGTCATGCCGCGCCCGGCGAGCATCGCGCTGCCGGCGCGCACCCAGCCGACCGGCCCGCCGCTCAGCCGCCCGGCGGGGACGATATGCGTCTCAATCCCGTCGAACAGCCCGGGAAAGCGCACCCCGCGCGCATCGCTCACCAGCGCCACCGAATGGCCGCGCGCGATCAGCTCGGCCGCCAGCGCGGCGGCGGGGACCATATGCCCGCCGGTCCCGCCCGCCGCGAGAACGAAGTGGCGCGTGCTGCTCATTTCTTGCCCCATTCGACGACATAGGGCGACCGCGTCAGGAACGGATTGCGCCGCGTAAACGCCAGCAACATCCCCATGCCGATCGACAGCGCGATCATCGATGACCCGCCATAGCTGATGAAGGGCAAGGTCATCCCCTTCGACGGCGCGATGCCGGTGTTGACCGCCATGCTGATCAGCGCCTGCAACCCGAACTGCGTGGCGAGTCCCCCGGCTGCAAGCATGCGGAAGGCATCGGTTTCATCGAGCAATTTCACCACCACCCGCGCGACAATCGCGAAGAACAGCAGCGCGATCACCGCACAGGCAACCAGCCCGAATTCCTCACCAATCACCGAGAAGATGTAATCGGTCTGGCCCTCGGGCAGCTTGAACTTCATCGTGCCGCCGCCGGGCCCGGTGCCGGTCAGCCCGCCCGAGGTGATCGTCGCATGCGCCATATCGGTCTGGTAATGGTCGATCGGCGCTTCGTCATTGCCCTTGAACAGGAACGCGTCGATCCGCACCCGCGCGGTGTCGTAGAAAAGATAGGCCGCGAGCAACCCGGCCGGGGCGGCGCCCACGAACATGCCCAATGTCTTGAGCGGCACGCCTGCGATCATCAGCAGCGCGAGCCAGATCGCGCAGAACACGATCGTCTGGCCGAAATCGGGCTGGAGCATCAGCAGGCAGGCGGTGATGCCGGTGAAGATGAAGCTGATCGTCACCACCGGCAAATCGGGTTCCTTGTCGCGCAGGCTCAACAGCCAGGCCATTGCGACGATGAAGCAGGGTTTGAGAAACTCCGACGGCTGGAATTCCGACACGCCAAGGTCGATCCAGCGCCGCGCGCCATTATGGACCACGCCGATGAACGGCACGAGCGCCAGGCAGGCGAGGAAGATCAACGCGCAGATCAGCGCCATCCGCCGCGCGAGCGCCACCGGCGCCATTGACACTGCAATCATCAGCGGGACGGAGACGCCCACCCACATCAACTGGCGCCAGAAATAATAGAGCGGCGCGATATGCACCTTGTCGCCCGAATAGCGCACTGCCGCTGCCGGCGATGCCGCCGCCACCGCCAGCAACCCGATCGCGATCAGCAGGAAGGCGAGCAGCAGCAGCACGCGGTCGATGTCGAAGAACCACATGCCGAGCGGGCTGCGATCACCGCGTCCGCCGCGTGGCCGCACCTTGGCCCATAGCGCACGGCGCTGGTCGGCCCGGGGATCGGTTCGTGCGTCGGTCATGCCAATGCCTCCACTGCCTGGACGAAAGCGCGTCCGCGCGCCTCAAAATCGCTGAACTGGTCGAAGGACGCGCAGACCGGCGCCAGCAACACCGTGTCGCCCGCCTGCGCCTGCGCCGCCGCTTCGGCGACGGCGGCGTCGAGCGTCCCGCTGATCTGCACCGGCACGCGGTCCTTGAGCAGATCGGCGAACATCGGCCCGGCCTCGCCAATCGTGTAGGCGCGCACGACATGGCCGAAGTGCGGGGCGCAAGGATCGAGCGAGTCCGTCTTGGCCTGTCCGCCGAGGATCCAGTGGATGCGCTCGAATGAGCCGAGCGCGGGGGCGGCGCTTTCGGGATTGGTCGCCTTGCTGTCGTTGACATAGGCGACACCGTGCTTGACCGCGACGGTCTGCATCCGGTGGTCGAGCCCGACGAAGCTTTCGAGCCCCCGGTCGATGTCGGCGTTGGATACGCCGAGCGATTCGCAGACATTGATCGCGGCGAGTGCATTGGCGGCGTTGTGCGGCCCTTGCAGTTGCGGCCAGCGCGACTGGTCCATGCAAAAGCCCGGCGCGATCTTGGTCAGCGCTTCGCCCTTCGCGGAGAGGCTGCGCGCGATCTTGGCCGAGGCATCGTCGGCGATCGAAATGATCGCCTTGTGGCTCGGGGACTGCATCGCGAACAGCCGCGCCTTGGCGGCGGCATAGGCGTCGAACCCGTCATAGCGGTCGAGATGATCGGGCGTGATGTTGAGCAGCACCGCGACATCGCAGTCGAGGCTGAAGGTCAGGTCGATCTGGTAGCTCGACAGTTCGAGCACATAGACGCCGCCCGCCGGGAGCGGCTCCTGATCGAGAATCGGCAAACCGATGTTGCCGCCCATCAGGCTCGGCACGCCCGCCGTCTGGAGGATGTGATGGACGAGCGCGGTGGTGGTCGATTTGCCGTTGGTGCCAGTGATGCCGACGACCTTATGCGGGGGGAGCTCGGCGCGGGCTTGGGCGAAAAGTTCGATGTCGCCGGTGATAGGCACGCCCGCCGCGCGAGCCTTCGCGGCGACGGGATGGCGGTTGATCGGCACGCCGGGCGAGACGATCAGTCCGTCAAAGCCGGTGAGGTCGATGGTTTCGGGGTCGGCGAGGGTCAAATCCTCCCCCGCTTCAGCGGGGGAGGTGGCGAGCGCAGCGAGACGGAGGGGGCCGGGGCTGGGCGAAACAACAGCGGTTGTCCCCCCTCCACCGTTCGCTGAAGGCGAACGGTCCCCCTCCCCCGGTTCCCGGGGGAGGAATTGGTTGCGCTTCACCTCATCCCCATCCCACGCCGTCACCTGCGCCCCACTCGCCACCAGCGCAGCGACCGTCGCCGCGCCCGAGCGCGCCAGCCCCAGCACCGCAAAGCGTTTGCCGCGCCAGAGCTCGCTCGTGATCATCGCAGCTTCAACGTCGCCAGACCCGCCAGCGCGAGCACCAGCGCGATGATCCAGAAGCGGATCACGACAGTCGATTCCGCCCAGCCGAGCTGTTCGAAATGATGATGGATCGGCGCCATCTTGAACACGCGGCGCCCGGTGCGCTTGTACCAGAACACCTGGATGATGACGCTCAGTGCCTCGACCACGAACAGACCGCCGACAATGCCGAGCACGATTTCGTGATGCGCGACGACCGCAATCGCGCCGAGCGCGCCGCCGAGCGCGAGGCTGCCGGTATCGCCCATGAAAACCGCTGCCGGGGGCGCGTTGAACCACAGAAACGCCAGCCCCGCCCCCACGGTCGCACCGCAGAAGATCGCCAGATCACCCGCACGCGGCACATGTGCAATACCCAGATAGGTCGCGAACTTCGCGTTGCCCGCCAGATAGACGATCAGCATGAACGCGACGGCGGCAATGATTACCGGCATCGTCGCAAGGCCATCGAGCCCGTCGGTCAGGTTCACCGCATTGCCGAACGCCACGATCGTGAAGGCCGCGAACAGATAATAGAACGGCCCGATATTGAAGCCCTGATCAATGAAGGGAAAATGCAGCATCGGCCCGTTCTGCTGGATGATGATCCAGCTCGCGATCCCCGCAATCAAAAACTCCCCCGCGAGCCGGATGCGGCCCGAGACGCCTTCGGTCTTCTGCTTCCGGACCTTGTCGTAATCGTCGAGGAACCCGATCATCCCGAAGCCGAGCGTCACGAACAGGCACGCCCAGACGTAAGGGTTGCTCATGTCCATCCACAGCAGCAGCGAAATGCCGAGCGAGGTCAGGATCATCAGCCCGCCCATTGTCGGCGTGCCGCGCTTGGCAAGGTGGCTCTGCGGGCCGTCGCTGCGGATTGGCTGGCCCTTGCCTTGCCGCAGCCGCAGCCAGCCGATGAAGCGCGGCCCGATCAGCAACCCGATCAGCAGCGCGGTCGCCACTGCCCCGCCGGTGCGAAAGCTCAAATAGCGAAACAGGTTAAGCCCGCTCGGGAAACCCAGCTGCTGTGCGATGAAGTAGAACATTAGCCCTTTCCATCCGAAAGGGCCGCGACGACCGCCGACAGCCCGACCGAATTCGATCCCTTGACGAGCACGGCATCGCCGTCCGCAAGCAGGGCGATCAGCGCCGCGCGTGCCGCCGATGCGTCGGGCACATGGACGAATTCAAGCCGCCCCTCAAGCGCGTTTGCGAGCGGTTGCATGCCTTCTCCGACGAGAATGGCATGCGCGACCCCGGCGGCCAGCACCGGCTCAGCCAGCCCGGCGTGGAAGGCCGCACTGTCGGCGCCCAACTCGCCCATTTGCCCCAGCACCGCGATCCGCCGCGTCGCCGGTTCGGCGCCAAGCACCTCAAGCGTTGCGCGCATCGAGGTAGGATTGGCGTTGTAGCTTTCGTCGATCACGAGCGCCCTGCCGCCATTTGGGCCGCCATCCGCCGTCGGCACGCTCACCCGCGCGCCGCGTCCTGCAAGCCCGCCCATATCCGCCAGTGCCAAACCTGCAATCGCGACATCGGCGCCTACGGCTTCGACGGCGGCGAGCACGGCGAGCGCATTGCTCACCAGATGCGCGCCCGGCTGGCCGATCGTGAAGCCCAGCTCGCGCCCCAGCAACCGCGCGGTGACGAAGGTGCCGCTGGTGGTGCGCATCGTCTCCAGCGCGCGGACATCGGCGCCTTCGCCCAGCCCAAAGGTAACCACCCGCGCATCAACCGCGAGGGCGGCGGCGATCAGCCGGTCGCGGTGGATATTGTCATAGGGGATGATCGCGGTGCCGCCGGGCGCCAGCCCTTCGAAAATCTCGGCCTTGGCGTCGGCGATCCCGGCTTCGTCCTTGAAGAATTCGATATGGACCGAGGCGACCGTCGTGATAATAGCGACATGCGGGCGAACGATCCGGGTGAGGGCTGAGATTTCGCCCGCGTGGTTCATCCCCATTTCGAACACGCCATAGCGACTCGCAGCGGGCATCCGCGCCACACTCAAGGGCACGCCGGTGTGGTTGTTGTAGCTTTTGAGCGAGCGATGGACCGTGCCGGGGGCGCCGCGATCAAGGCAGGCGAACAGCATTTCCTTGGTGCCGGTCTTGCCGACCGATCCGGTGATGCCGATCACCGGGCCGTGCATCCGCGCACGGCTGGCGTGCGCCAGCGCTTCGAGCGCGGCCATTGTGTCGGGCACCAGCACATGCGGCGCTTCTGTCGCGTTTGCGGGCGGCGTTGAAACAATCGCGCCGCCCGCGCCCCGGGAGAAGACCTGGTCGAGGAACTTGTGGCCATCGGTCGTCGCGCCTTTGAGCGCGACGAACAGATCGCCAGGGCCGACTTCGCGCGAGTCGAAGGCGACGCCATCGACGACGAAATCGGCTGACGCCGTGCCCCCCGTTGCCGCCGCGATGTCGGCGGAAGTCCACAGGCTCATGCTGCGCACTCGCGCGCGACGCTGACGTCGTCGAACGGCAGGACGAGATCGCCGACGATCTGCCCCTGCTCATGCCCCTTGCCGGTCAGCAACACGATGTCTTCGGGTCCAGCCATCGCAATTGCCGCCGCAATCGCTTCGCGGCGATCGGCAATTTCGGTCGCGTCGGGCGCGCCGCGCATCACTTCGGCACGGATCGCGGCGGGGTCTTCGCTGCGGGGGTTGTCATCGGTGACGATCACGACATCGGCATGCGCGGCGGCAACCTGCCCCATCGGCTCGCGCTTGCCCGCGTCACGGTCGCCGCCCGCGCCGATCAACACGATCAGCTTGCCTGGCGCATGCGGTTTGAGCGCCGCAATCGCCGCCTCGATCGCATCGGGCGTATGCGCATAATCGACATAGACCGGCGCGCCCTTGGCCGTGATCACCGCGCGTTCGAGCCTCCCGCGCACCGGCTGGAGCCGCGCCAGATTGGCGATCGTCGCCGCGACATCGCCGCCGCTCGCGATCACCAGCCCGGCGGCAGTCAGGGCATTCGCCACCTGATAGGCGCCGATCAGCGGCATGCTGACCTTGTGCGTCTTGCTACCGGCTTCGATCATCAGCACCTGCCCCAACAGGCTCGGCGTGCGTCCGACGAGCTTCAGCGTCTCGCCGCGTTCACCGACCGTGATCAGCGCCAGCCCGCGCGTGCGAGCAATCGCGGCGACCGCTTCCGATCGCGGATCATCCGCCCAGATGACGGCGCGCGCGCCCGGCTGCGCGACATCGCGGAACAGCCGCATCTTGGCCGCGAAATAATCCTCCATGTCGAGATGATAGTCGAGGTGATCGCGGCTGAGATTGGTGAAGGCGACTGCTGCGACGCCCACGCCTTCGGTGCGATATTGCGACAGCCCGTGGCTCGATGCCTCGAACGCCAGATGCGTCACGCCCTCGCGCGCGAGCCCTGCGACATTCGACAGGAAGGTCACGATGTCGGGCGTGGTCAGCCCGGTCGTGACGCAGTCATCGCCCGTCGTCACGCCCAGCGTCCCGATCGACGCCGCATGAAATCCCGCCATCCGCCACAATTGCCGCGTCATTTCGACGGTGGACGTCTTGCCATTGGTCCCCGTCACCGCAACGCATATCTCAGGGAAGGGGGCAAAGAATCGTGCCGCCCGCGCCGCGAAAGCCGCGCGCGGATTGGTGTCGGCGATATGGATCGCGCCCCGCACCTGCGCTTCGGGCCGCGCGATCACCGCAATCGCGCCGCTTGCAATCGCTGGCTCGATAAAGTCCTCGCCATTGACGCGCATGCCGCGAAACGCGCCGAATACTGTGCCCGGCGCGACCTTGCGGTGATCGATGGCGAAGCCGGTCACGACGGCCTGCTCGTCGCCCCCGGTCAGCGCACCCAGCCTCATTCGGGCGCTGCCTGATCTTCGCCCGGCGCATGCCACAGCAGCGGCAGCAGTTCGGACACATCGACGTCACGGTTCATGTCGGGCATCACCCCCAGCAGCGATCCGGTACGCATGATCACCCGCGACACGACCGGCGCGACGGTCCAGGCAGCCGTCGTCTGGCCGCCGCTCTGCGCCGTGGCATGGGGCGAATCGAGCATGGCGACCACCACATAGCGCGGTGCGTCCATCGGGAAAGCAGCAGCAAAGGTCGAGACATTGCGCTTCTTCGAATAGCCGGTCTTCATCGCGATTTCAGCCGTGCCGGTCTTGCCGCCGACGCGATACCCGGGCGCTTCGCCCTTCCTGCCCGTGCCTTGCAGCACGACAAGGCGCAGGAGCTGACGCATCCGCGCGCTGGTGCTTTCCGATATCACCCGCCGCCCCTCGGGCGCCTGCCCGGGTGCGATCCGCATCAGCGTCGCGGGGCGCCAGATGCCGCCGTTGACCAGCGCGGCATAGGCGCTTGCGAGATGCAGCGGCGTCACCGCGATGCCATGGCCATAGCCGCTCGTCATCGTCGTCACGCGCGCCCAATGGGCGGGCCAGATCGGCCGCTCGCGCTCGT
Organism: Sphingomonas sp.; assembly: GCA_019744885.1. Taxonomy (GTDB): domain Bacteria; phylum Pseudomonadota; class Alphaproteobacteria; order Sphingomonadales; family Sphingomonadaceae; genus Sphingomonas. The sequence continues at coordinate 9,147 of JAIETY010000137.1, read as the reverse complement.
GCAGCTCGATATCGGGGCGCGTATCAAAGCCCATTTTGCGGAACATCGCCTGCATCCGCTCCGCCCCAAGCTCGTCGGCGATCCGGGCGGTGACGATGTTCGACGAATGCACCAATGTTTCAGGAATATCGAGATAGCGCTTCTGCGGGTGGTCGTCGCGAATGTGAAAACGACCGATTTGCAGCGGCGCGCGCGCATCAAACCGGCGCGCCATCGATGTCACCACGCCCGAATCGATCGCCGCCGCCATCGTAATCGGCTTGAAGGCCGACCCGAGTTCATAATCGGACTGCGTCACATTGTTGCGCAACTGCATCATGCCCGGATCGTCGAGATTTTTCGCGTCGAGTACCTTCGGCACGCTGTTGGCGTCGTAATTGGGGAGCGATACCATCGCGATCACTTCGCCGGTGCGCGCGTCGAGCACGATCCCGGCGGCGCCGCGCGCCTGAAAGCTGATCATGGCCGCGCCGAGTTCGCTTTCCATCGCCGCCTGCACCCGCACGTCGAGCGACATCGCGACGGGCTGCGCGCGCAGCAGCGGATCGGTCAGCGGCTTTTCGAGCACGCGCTCGATCCCGCGAATGCCGTGCCCGTCGATGTCGAGCGCCCCCAGCGCGTGCGCCGCCATCGACGATTGCGGATAGAGCCGCTCGGGCTCGCGCGAATAGGCCATGGCGGGTTCGCCGAGCGCGTTCACCGCCTTGACCAGTTCGGGCATCGCGCGCCGCTGCAGAAACACAAAGGACGCATCCGAGCTGAGCGCGCGGTAATACCAGCTCTCGTCATGCGTGGGCATCAGCGCGGCAAGCTTGCCCGCCAGCTCGTGCGGATCATTGACGAGCTTGCGCGGGTGAATGCCAATCGACCAGGCATCAATCGTGCGCGCAAGTGGCGTTCCGTTGCGATCGGTCACATCGCCACGCAACGGCACCAAAGCTTCGGCGGCATCGCGCGTCGTCGCTGGCTCGGCAAAAGCCGCCAGCCAGGCGAGGCGTAGCAGCACCAACATCACGCCCGCCGCAATCAGCAGCAGCAACATCACCAGCCGCACGGGGGCGACCGCTGCAATCGGATGCCGCGTGCCGGTCAGTCGGCGCGTTGCCGGGGGGCGCGCAACAAGAACGCTCACCGCGCACCGCCGGATTCAAGCGGGATGTCCTTGATCAGATCAGCGAGGCGATTGTCGCGCAGCGCCTTGCGGTCGAGCAGCGCCACCGCGCGCGGACGGTCGGGCGCGCGCGCACCACTGCGTGGTGACACGACGGCGGCGCTGGCCATGATCGCGCGCGCCGGGCTGGTCCGGACGGGAGCAGTGGCAGCGGTCGTCATCGTCGAAGCCGCAGGCGGCGTCGGCTGCACCGGCGCCGTCGTCACCGCGTTGGCCACCGGAAGCGTCGGCAGCACCTGGTCATGCGCGGCGGGCATCACGCGCGGGGCATTGCGCGCCTGAATGTCGGGCGCGGCATCGGGGTCAAAGCTCACCTGCGCCAGCGCGGCATCGTCGGCGATGAACTGGTCTGCTGTCGGCGCCGTCAGCGCCAGCACTTCGCCATTCCAGCGTTCGAGCTGGGCCATATTGGCGCGCGTACTGAATTCGGTTTCGAGCGAACGGATATCGCGCTGGGCCTGCACAATCGCGCGCTTGACATCGGTGACGCGCTTGCGCTCCGCCGCGACCTGCAACGACACAAGGTAACAGCCGAGCACCACCACCACGCTGCTGATGAACCAGCCGATGCCCCGCAACCGATATGCTGCCGTCATTGTCCTGCTCCCTCTTGCCATGCAGCGGCCGCCGTCCGCTGCGCCACACGCAATGTCGCTGATCGTGCCCGCGGGTTGCGGGCGATTTCGCTGTCGCTCGCGCGCATGGCGCGACCGATCGTCTCGAAGCTTGGCGCGGGCCCGGTCGCGGCCTGCGGCAAGTGCCGCGATCCGCCCGGCTGCGCGCCCGACCGCGTGCGCAAAAACTGCTTCACGACGCGGTCTTCCAGGCTGTGGAAGGTCACCACCGCCAGCCGACCGCCGGGGCGCAACAGCCGCTCGGCCGCGACCAGACCCTGCGCCAGTTCATCGAGCTCGCGATTGAGATGGATGCGGATCGCCTGAAAGATCCGCATCGCAGGATCCTTCTTGTCATGCGGCTTGTGGCCGAGCGCGCGCCGCACGACCGTCGCGAGTTGCAGCGTGCTGTCGATCGGGCGCGCCGCCACGATCGCGCGCGCCACCCGGCGCGAGCGCGGTTCCTCGCCATAATGATACAGAACGTCGGCAATCGCGTCTTCGTCGGCGGCATTCAGGAATTCGGCAGCGGTCTCGCCTTCCTGGCTCATCCGCATGTCGGGCACCGCATCGGCCTGCGCCGCAAAGCCGCGCTCGGCCTGATCGAGCTGCATGCTCGACACGCCGATATCCATCGTCAGGCCGTCAACCGGCGCCAACCCGCGCGCCTCAATCTCCGCGCCCATCGACGAGAAAACGGCATGGATCAGCGTCAGCCGCCCGTCGGCCTCGGCGACCAGGGCTTGCCCGGCCGCAATCGCATCAGGATCGCGATCAAAGGCAATCACCTCGGCGCCCGCATCGAGCAGCGCGCGCGTGTAACCGCCCGCGCCAAAGGTCGCGTCGACCTGGCGCGATCCCGGCGCGACGTCGAGCCCTTCGGTCACTTCGGCGAGCAATACGGGGATATGCGGCGCGTCGGTCACAGCACCACCTTGCGTTCGGCAAGCTCATGCTCGACCAGTGCGCGGACATTGGGGTGAACATTCGGCGAGGCGAGCAAGGTCGCCGGGTCCCAAATCTCGAAATATTTGCCGATGCCGTAGAAGAACGCCCATTTGCCGATCTTCGCGTGCTTGCGCGGGAAACCCGGCATGATGAACCGGCCCGAAGTATCGAACGGCAGTTCGTCGCTTGCCATGCCGCCGCGCAGAATGTCGTCGTTGGGCGCGCCATCTTCGAGCGCATTCTGCCGCGCGCGCTCTTCGAGATCAGCTTCGCGCTGGTCGGCGAAATCCAGGTCATAGCCGCAGATGCAGGGCTGGCGCTCATGCGCCTGCAGGACGACGGTGGTGACGGCCTTGCCATCCGCGCCGATCGGGCTGCGCGCCAGCAGGGCAGCGCGCAGCGGCGACGGAATGGCGACACGGCCCTTCTCGTCCACTTGCTGCAGGCCATAGCCCCGATAGCTGCTTCTGCCCGACACGCCCACCCTATCTGAAGCGTGCAATGCTCTCCCGTTCCGAGAATCGACCCCGTGTCGATCTCGACCCCTGAATCACGAACGAGAGCACGCGCCCCTTTGTTAACCAAAAGGTAACAGGGATTTTACGGGCATTCAATGGGTGGAGTGGGGATTTCGCGGAGAATTTACTATCCCGGAGGAATTCCGCGGGGAAACGCGCCTCGACTATTTGGCCTGTTCGCTAACTGTTCTATTCTTGATGTGGGTTTAAGGCCCGCAATCCCGCGCCCGCGCGATTTTGGGGGGCAATTTCCCCGGATCGCCCAAGCGGCGGGCAGAGTCGCACGGGCGATCATTTGGCCGGCTGGGCCGGGGCGGTGGTGTTTCCCGCAGCACTTGGCGCAATCCCAAGCTCCGCGAGCGGCTCGCGGTCACCTGTGGTGGCCGGATCAGTACCATTGGTTGCGGACAGATTGGCGACGATGTCGGGCTTGGCGCCCCCGGCCACCGCGACGGGTCGTTCGTGGCTCGCCGAGCTGAAGATCGCGCTGGCAAGACCGATCAGCAGCAGGACAAAGGCAAGCCCGGTCATGCCGACCTTGACACGCTGGATCGACTGGGTCGCCTCGGCGGACTTTTTGTTACTGACCACGCGCATTTTCTAGCCGATTGCGCGCGACTTGCCAAATGCGGCGTCAGGCCGGGCGCAACTGCGCCGGGACCGGCAGGCCTTTGGCCGCCAGCCAATCGGCGTTGTAGAGCGTCGACAGATAACGAAAACCGGTGTCGCACAGGATTGTCGCGACCCGCGCGCCCGGCCCCAATTGCTTCGCCAGCAGTACCGCGCCGGCGACATTGATGCCCGACGACAGGCCGAGGCACAGCCCTTCCTCGCACAGCAGTTTCTCGACCCAATACATGCCTTCAGTGTCCGAAACCCGGAACTGGGTGTCGATCGGCGCGCCTTCGAGATTCGCGGTGATCCGTCCCTGCCCGATCCCCTCGGCGACCGACGATCCCTCGCTCTTCAGCTCGCCATGCGCATAGTAATTGTACAGCGCCGCGCCATGCGGATCGGTGAGCGCGATCCTCACCTTTTCGTCATGCGATTTCAGGCCCAGCCCGACCCCGGCGATCGTCCCGCCGGTGCCCGCTGCACAGGTGAAGCCGTCGATCCGCCCCTCCATCTGCGCCCAGATTTCCTCGGCGGTGCCGGTCACATGCGCGCGGCGATTGGCGACATTGTCGAACTGGTTTGCCCAGATCGCATTGGGCGTTTCCTCGGCGATCCGCCTGCTCTGGTGCACGAAATGGCACGGGTTCGAATAGGGTGCGGCGGGGACGAGGACGAGACTGGCGCCGAGCGCGCGCAGCGTGTCCATCTTCTCGCGGCTCTGCGTCTCGGGCATGACGATGATCGTCTTATAGCCCTTGGCATTGGCGACGAGCGCGAGGCCGATGCCGGTATTCCCCGCCGTCCCCTCGACAATCGTACCTCCAGTCTTGATCGCCCCGCGTTCCTCGGCATCCTCGACAATCGACAGCGCCGCGCGATCCTTCACCGACGCGCCGGGGTTCGCGAATTCGCACTTGGCGAAAATCTCGCCGCCGCTTTCGTCGCTCGGCCCTTTCAGCCGGACAAGCGGGGTGTTGCCAATCAGGGCGAGCGTGTTGGGGGCGGTGAGCATGGCGCCCTAAATGGCGCGCGCGGCGGCGCGGAGCAAGCGAGACAATCTTGGTCGGCGACAGGCGCCGGTTGTCGCTGGCGCGTGGTGATGGTATATACCCCATTAGTGGAGGTAGATGTGGCGATGCAACTCAACATCAAGGACCCTGCGACCATTGCGCTGGCGCATCGCCTTGCTGACAAGACGGGTAAGACGATGACGGCCGTGATCCGAGAGGCACTGGAGCGGGAAGAGCGCGAACGCGAGGAAAAGGTCGCGGCCAAAATTGCCGCGATCATGGAAATTGCGGCAGACTTTCGTCGCAACATGCCTGAGGAATGGCGTGGCAAGACGTCAAAAGAAATTATGGACGAAATTTACGACGATGATGGGCTGCCAATTTGATCATCGATTCTTCGGTGATCATGGCGATACTGTTCGAAGAAATTGATGCGCTGCACTTCACCACCGTAATCGCCAACGTCGACCAGTGTTTCGTTTCGGCAGGGTCTTGGATCGAACTCGGCGCTGTGATCACCCGCCGCAACCCTGACTTGAGCGCCAGCTTAGCGGCGCTCGAACGCGAGTCGGAGTTGCAGATTGCGGCCGTCACCGCTGAGCAAGCACGAATCGGCTATGACGCCTATCGCCGCTTCGGTCGCGGCACCGGTCATCCCGCCAATCTCAACTTCGGTGACTGCTTCGCCTATGCGCTCTCCCGCACGACCGGCGAACCGCTGCTGTTCAAGGGCGATGATTTCGCCCAGACCGACGTGATCGCGGCACTCTGAACCGCTACCGCACCCCCGCCGCTGTCAGATGCGGCCCCAGCCGTCCGCTCAGCCACAGGAAGAACATCCGGTAATCGCTCACCAGCGACCAGAGCGGATAGGTGAAGGTCGCGGGCCGGTTGCGCTCGACCAGAAAATGCGCGGGCCATGCCATCCCGTAGCCCGCGATCGGCACCAGCACCCACCACCAGCCGCCCCACATCGCCGCCAGCACCGCGAACCCGATCGTCATCGCTGTGCCCGCATAATGGATCGCCCGCGTCTCCGCTTTGGCATGTTCGCGCAGGTAGAAGGGCCAGAAATCCTCGTAGGTCGTGATCGCCGCCCCGGCCCCCTTCGCGCTCATTTCGGCCGCCCCGCAAAGCCCGCCGCCTGCCGCAGCTCATCGGCGTTCATCAACGCGCCGTCGCTCATCACCCAGAGTGTCCGCCGCATCGCGCCAATGTCCTTCGACGCATCGCCATCGACCAGTACCAGATCGGCTTCCTTGCCGACGGTGACCGACCCGGTCGCCTTGTCCGCGCCGACCAGCCGCGCGGGCACAATCGTCGCGGTCTGGAGCGCTTCGCCCGGCGTAAAGCCCGCCTGCACATAGAGTTCGAGCTCGCGCACAATCTCGAGCCCGCCGCCGTCAGTGCCTGCAACGATCGGCACGCCCGCATCGTGCAGCGCCTTCACCAATGCCACAAGCTTGGCAAAGCTCGCGCGCCAGTCAGCCCGCGTCACCCCTGCCGGTGGCTGGAACCCGCCCGCGCGAAAACCGCGCTCGACCGCCGGGGGCAAAGTGCCGACATAGGGCGCATAGGACGGCGACAGATCGCCATTCTCCGGCACATAAAGACTCTCGAAGGTCGAGATCGTCGGATCGACCACGGTCTGCTTCGCCGCCATCAGCTTGATCAGCGACTTCATCGGCTCGGCATTCAGGTCGACATCCTTGGCGTATTTGCCGGGACCGTTGAACCGCTCGATGCCATTGTCGATATTGACGACGCTGTCGGGCAGCGCCTGCATCATCACGAAATTGATGTGGGTGATCTCGTCATAGCCGCCCGCGATCACATCGGTCGGGCGCAGTGTCGCCGGGATATGGCCGTGGACGTGCAGCCCCAGCTTCTTGGCTTCCTTGATCGCGGGCCACAGCCATTCGGGCTTCATCGAGGTGTAGAATTTGACGGCGGTAAAGCCATTGTCCTTGGCGCGGTGTACCGCCGCGATCGCTTCATCCGCCGAGCCGACACTGATCCCGCCCTGCGCCTGCAGCGGTCCCTTGCCGTCGATCAGCACCGACGAATAGACCGTCGGGAAAAGCAGCTTCCCCGCCGCGATCTGCTGGTTGCGCAGCACCGTCGGCTGGATGTCGGCGCCCGGATTGCGGGCGCTCGTCTCGCCTTGCGACAGCAGTTGCAGCCCCTGCAGGTCGCTGCCGACATGCATATGCGCGTCCCAGATGCCGGGCGACAGCGTCTTGCCCTTGCCGTCGATCACCTTCGCGTTCGCGGGCACCTTGACGGTTGCCGCCGCGCCGACAGCGGTGATCTTGCCCTGGTCGGCAACCACGGTCTGATCGTCGACGAATTTGCCCGTCAACGCGTCGAACAGCTTCACATGGGTGAAGGCGACCGGCACCGGCGAAATATTGCCGAAGCGCGCCTTGTAGCCCGGGTTGCGCGCGGCGAGCGCATCGATCTGCGCCTTCTGCAGCTTGAGCATGTCGCCGGTATAGGCTTCGGGCAGCAGCGCAATGCCGCTGACGAAGCCGAAGAAACTGCCATCGACATTCATCACCACCGGGATCGGCTCATTGGCAACGCCTTCGAGCGTCCAGACCGTCACCGTCTTTGCCGTTGCGCCGCTGCCGACGGCAACATCGACCAGCTTTTCGAGCCGCGCGATGCCGCCGGGCAGCAGCGTCAATTGCCGCCCCGGCGCCTTGAACAAGGCTTCGGCGAAATAGGCATTGGCCGCAAACGGCCCGCCGAAGCTCGCATATTGCGCCTTGCCGTCATATTTCGCCTCGCCCTTGTCGATCGGCGAAGTCCAGCGCGCGGTGCCGTTCGTGATCGCAAAGGTTTCCGCCGAATCACCGCTCGGGGTGTAGCCCCGGATCACCATGCGATCGGGCTGGCCGTTGGGCCCGGTGTGGATCACTTCATCCTGCTCGAAAATCTGGCCGCGCAGGTTCATGCTCTCGCGCACCGCAAAGCTGCCATCGGCCAGCCGCCAGACCGCAGCGCTGCCATGCTCGCCCGCCGCCGAGACAAGCTTGAACTTCTGCGCATCGGCGGGCGGCACGAGCAATTGCTCCTTGGGCACCTGCGCCGAGGCAGCACCGGCCATCAGGGAAGCGGCAACCGCCGCACATGCCAACATCCCTGCCCGCTTGATTGCCCGCGTCCGCATCGACTCGCCTCCCTTAATCGGTGTGCGACATGGCTAGCACACCGGCGCGCGGTTGCAAGCGGGCCCGGCGTTGTCCCGTTCCGTGATCGGACCTAGGCTGGTTGGGTCATGAAGAATGCCCGCTTCCTCACCCGGCTCCGCTACGCCGCTACAGGCATCGCGACAGTGTGGCAGCGCGAGCGCAGCTTTCGCACCCAAGTCTGGCTCGGCGCAGGCGCCCTCGCGGTCGTCATCGTGCTGCGCCCTCCCCCGATCTGGATCGCCGCGCTGGTAATCAGCGCAGCGCTGGTGCTGACGCTCGAAATGATCAACTCCGCGCTCGAATATCTGCTCGACCACCTCCACCCGGAGCACCACGCAGCGATCGGCGCGGCGAAGGATGCGGCAGCGGGCGCGGTGCTGCTGGCGAGCATCGCCGCGCTGGTGGTGGGCGGGTTGATGGTTTGGGATACGGTGGGGTCAAGAATAGTCGACGCGTCAGCGACGTCTCAAAATATGTTCTGGATGATCACTGGTCCAAACTCTATGAAGGCTTGGGACGGACAAAAGCTAGGGTAGATCAAAAGCCTAGATTAGCGAGGGGCAAAGCTGCCCGGACCCACGATGAATTGATGGCGGAACTGACCCCGGAGAGGCGCGCACGAGTCGAGGCGCGCGCTGCCGAACTTATGGCAGAGGTTGAGGCTCTAAAAGCGCGGCCGGGCCCGCGGCAATGACATCGAGGGCCGTACCGCATCATTTCGATGAAATTATGCAATGATCGAGGGCAAGCCCAGACTTCGATATTCAGCGAATTGAAGGAAACAATTTGGCGGCGAAAGCTATACCAAATTAGGGTCTGAAATTCAAATGATGTTCTAATGGAACCAATTGCTCCGCACCCTCTTGCTCAGTTTCGCGAGACACCGTCCGCGCTTGACGCCGCTGTGCGCGAAGCGGCCATAGCGCTCGATTATGTAAGAGCCCGATCCGAAACTAAGTTGAGTGGTATCAGCGGGTTAGCTTGACGCCAGCCCAAGTCATTGATTCAGGGGTTTTTGCGAAAACTTCCGGAGATCAACGATGTGGACCGATACCACTCGGGCGCAATATGCCC
>JAIETY010000181.1 GCA_019744885.1 Sphingomonas sp. | reverse complement strand
GCTGCCGCGCCACAGCCGGTCGAGCGGGCCGTCGACGCCGCGATCGAGCCCCATCGACAGCCCGGCCATCATCTGGTCGCCGATCCCGGCGAACACCCGGCTGGGCGATTTGATGCCCAGCACGCGCTTCAGCGTGGTGACGATCGTCCCGCCGAGCCCAAGGATATGCTTCACCAATGTGAGCGGGTTGAGCGCGATGATCAGCCCCTGCAGCATCGCGCGGCCAATCGCCGCGAACCGGGCGCCGAGCGACTGCCAGAAAGCGATACCGGCACGCACCCGCGCCTCGATGCCGTTCCACAGGCCGATGAAGAACGCCTTGATCGGTGCCCAGTTTTGGTAAACCTGATAGCCCGCATAGGCGAGCAGACCGATGATCGCGATGACGGCGAGGACGATGCCCCCCGCCGCGAGCAACCCGACGCCGAGCACCGCCGCAACGGCGCCGAGGATCGTCACCAGGGCTCCGATGACCGTGATGACCGGCCCGGCAACCGCCGCAATGGCCGCGAGCGCGACAATCATCGTCTGGGTTGCCGGGTCGAGAGTGTTGAAGCTGGTCAGCAACTGGGTGAGTTGTTGGAGCAGGGGCGGCAGATATTTGAGCGCGATGCCGCCGATTGTTTCCTGAAAGTTGCGCCATTCGACCGCGAGCGCCCCGCCGGGATCGGCTTTGCGCGCGGCATTGGCGGCACCGCCGAATTCGCGGCCGAGTTCGTCCAGGATCAGTGTTTGCGCCTGCGCGACCTTCCCCGTTTCGACCAATGTCTTGATCTGGTCTTTCTGCGAGTCGGTGAACTGAATTCCCAGTCGGCGCAGCGATGTGATGCCTCGGATCGGGTCGTTGAGCGCTTTGCCGATGGCGATCGCTGACGGCTGGAGATCCTGCCCTAGCCGCGCCGACAGGTTGACGGCCGCGATCTGCGCGCGGTCGAAATTGCGGCCGGCGATCTTGCCGAAGGTGAGCATGTTCGCCGTCACCTTCTTCAGGATATCGTCGTCGTCGTAGAGCGAGATTTGCTGCAGCCTGGCGGCAAATGCCTGCAACTGCTGCAGCGTACGCCCCGCCGCCGGTCCCATCGACGCAATCGCCTGACGTGCCTGCGCCGTCGCCTGCGCCGATTCGCGCGCCGCGATGATCGATGATCCGAGCAGCGCGCCAAGAGGTGCGGTGATCGTCGCACTGGCAATCGCGCCTGCCCCCGCAATGTTGCCGCCGATCGCCTGTACCCGCCGCCCACGCTCGCGCAACCGCTCGATCCGCGCGAGCCGCTGCTGCTGCCGCTCGAGCGCGCGGCTGGTGTCCTGCGCGGCATCGGCGAGGCGGCGCTCGTGCGTCGCCAGCTCGGCGACGTCGATCCCGGCCGCGTTCAGTTTGCGCTGAAGCTGTTCGAGCGCGCTGCCCTGTTTCTCGTGGCGCTCGGTGAGCGTTGCCTCGCTGCGTTCGGCCTTGGCCAGCGCATTGGCGAGCCGGAGCGGCGGGTTGGTCGATGCGCCGATCTCGGCGCGGAGCTCGGCGGTCTTGCGCCGTGCCACGTCGAGCGACGTCGCCGTCGCGCGCAGCTGCGATTCCGCCGCCTTGTACGCGGCGAGCTGGGCCTGGGCGCGCTTGATATCGCCGAGCCGCCGCGCGGTTTCGGTCGCCGTGCGGTTGAGGTTCGCGGTCGTTTGCGTCATCCGCTTGAGCGGCGCGCTCAACCGGTCGAGCGCGTCGAAGACGATCTTGATGGCCAGGCTGCGGTCGCTCATCTCACGCGCTTCCTCATCACTCCGAACCCTGCATGCGATTCCAGCGCTCGGCCGCGCGACGCTGCCACGCGAACAATTCGTCGACCGGCATCGCCAGCATCACGTCGAGCGGCCAGTGGAAGATCGCGGCGATGTCGGCCATCGCCTCGGCGATCAGGTCGCCGGCGTCGGCTTCTTGCCGGCGGGCATCAAAAAATCCGCCACCTCGATCGCGCAGGAGGTGAGATCGGCGGGGTCGAGCGCTTCGACTTCGGCCTCGGTGATCGGTGGCATCGAAATGCGCGGTACGAGTCGGATCAGCTCGTCGACGTTCATCGCGAGCAGCTGGGTGAGCGACAGGCCGCGCAGCTCGCCCGAACTGGGCTTGCGCAGTTGCAGCGTTTCGATCTTCTGCTCGCCGCGCTCGATCGGGGTCTCGAGCGCGATATCGACGATCTTGGCCATGACGATTCCTTAGAGCTGCAGCGCGGCGCGGATGCCGGCCATGCGATCGATGCCGTCGACGATGTAGACGTTGTTGATCACGTCGATCTCGACTTCGACGCGGCCGTTGAGCGTCCACTTGAGGTAGGACAGGGTGTATTTGCCGGTCCATTCGGTGTTGTCGCCTGCCTTGGCATTGCCCGGGTCGAGCTCCATCAGCTTGCCGCGCATGACGCATTCGGCGGCGAGTATCCCGCCGATACCCTCCTCCTGATAGGCGCCGACGAAGCGCAGCATGGAGCCCGCGACGCCGATCAGGCCCTGGCGCCGCATGACGCCGCGCACGATGCCGCCATATTTGACTTCGGCCTCAAGCTTTTCGAGCCCCATGTCGATATCGACTTCGCCGAGCATGCCGCCGCCGCGATAGCTTTCGCCCTTCACCTTGATCGGTGGCAGCGTGACTTCGGGAATTCTGCCAAGGTACGAGTCGCCATCGGCATAAAGGTTGAAATTCTTGAGCTTGTGGGGAAGGCCCATAGCGGTAGTCCTTTGGCGTTAGGGGGATCAGGCGGTGGTGGTGCCGTTGAGCGCGTCGCCAAAGCCCGAATAATAGCGGGCCGTGATGCGCTGGTTGAGCGTGAGGCCCTCCATCGGCGCGACCGGCGTATAGTCGTAATCGATGGTGAGCTTGCCGGCGGCGAGCGACTCGGCCGGGTTGAGCGCGGAGTCATACCAGCATTGCCCGCCGATCAGCCGCCCCTCGGTGCGCCAGCGGCGCAGCGTCGCATTGGCGGTCTCGACGATATCGCGAACGAGGCTGACGGTCATCGGCTTGTCGATGAAGACAGCCTCGGCATCGGCGATTGCGTCCTGGATTGCCTGGGCGGTGCGCGTCGCGACTTCGAAGCTGAAGAACGCCTCCTCGCTGGTGGTGCGATTGCCCCAGAAACGGAAGCCGTTCATCCGCACGATCGTGGTGACCATGCCCGCGTTGAGCACCCCGGCGTCGGTCGACGCGTCGCGGATATCGAAATGCACGTCCTTCGAAACGGCCGTAGCGCCGTCGAACGCGATGTTGGACAGCGAGCGGTGCCAGCCTTCGCGTTCGTCGATAGCGGCGCGCAGGCCGAGCGCGGTGGCGATTGCCTGGCCATCCCAGCCGGTGAGATCGGGCCAGATCAGCATCAGCTCGCGCGCCGAGAAATTCTCGCGATAGCCGGTCGCCACCCCGATATCGGCGGCGATCGCCGTCCCGGTGCGCGCGGCCGCATAGACCATGCCGCGCAGCTTCCTGGCGACCACGATCGCGGCGGTGGTGACGGGCAGCGTGTCGAGCCCGGGGACGCCGATGATGCGCGGTCGCACGCCCACCCGCGCCTCGGCCGCGAGCAGCGCCTGCAGGCCGGTGTACTGCCCGCCCGCGGTGCTGCCGATCACGGCATCCGCCTGATCCTCGGGATCTTCCTGTTCGGCGACGCGGACGACGACGACCAGCGGCGAACCCTGATCGGCGATCGCGCCGAGCGCCTTGACCAGCGTGCCGCCGGTGCCCGCCATGCCGACCGCGCGGCGCGGATCAGTGACCAGCACCGGCTGGTTGAGCGGGAACGCCGCGTTCATGGCATCGGCGACCGGCCCGGCCGCCGCGCTGGCGGTCGCAACGAGGCCGATGACGGCCGTCGATTTCTCGAGGATCGGGCGGATGCCGTCGACGGGCTCGTTGACGAGGATGCCGTGGAAGAAAGTCATGCGCGATTCCTCAAAGCAGTGAGCGGGATCGAAAAGCGGGTGAGCGCGGTGGGCGAGGGATCATCGGTGCGCACGCCCTCGAGCTGGAGCACGAAATTGCCGCCGGCGAGCCGCGCGCCATCGGTGCCGCCAAGGGCAACCCGGGTGATGCGCAGCCGCGGCTCCCAGCGGCGCAGCGCATCGGCGACGGCCGCAAACACGCGCAGCCGACCGAGCGCGTTCATCGGCTGGTCGATCAGCTCGAACAGCGCCGAGCCATAATCGCGGCGCAGCACGCGGCTGCCGATCGGCGTCGTCAGGATATCGCCGATCGACTGCGCCAGGTGCGCGTCGCCGTCGAGCCGCTTGCCGGTCTGGGCGTCCATGCCGATCATCGGATGATCCCCACGACGATCAACACGCCGATCGCGAACATCAACGCCAGCGCGTTGAACACGGCCCAGCCATGCGCGAGATACGGATCGCTGCGAAATGGACGTGTGATCAGCTCGCCGATGGGGCAAAGCACCTCAAGCGGAAACCAGGTGATCGCGCGCCAAAGCCGGTGCGCGCTGGTGATCCCGGAAAATGCATCGACCTTCCACCAGCACCACCCGGCGCCGATCCAGGCACCGAGCAGGAACGCGATGATGAAGGCGGTGGCCGCACTCATTCGGGCGCCCCCGTCTTGGCCACGCCGCCCTGGACACCGCCATGCTTGTGCGACTTGAGGCTGATCGCATCGGCGACGATATCGCCATCGGCGTGGATCCGGCCGTCGACCTGCAGGTCGCGGGTGATGCGCACATCGGCGTCGATGGTGACGCCGCCGGGGGCGACGACCGACACGGTCGCGCCATCGGGCAGCACCGCCTCGAGCTTGTGCGATTCCGGGTCGTAGGCGATCACGGCGCCGTCGCCGAACTTGATCAGCTCGCGCTTCGAATCGCCCGCCGGGGGAAAGGCGTCGTACGACACGCCGCGCAGCGCGATGCCACCCTCGATATCGCCTTCGGGGCAGAGCAGCAGCACCTGCTCGCCTTCGCTCGGCGGTGACCAGGTGCGGGTCTCTCCGTGTGCGCCGTGCAGCCAGCGGACCTTTTGCGTTTCGATATCGCCGACCTTGAGCGTGACGCGCGCTTGCCCGTGATCGACCGACGCGACCGTCGCATAGCGGATCATGCCGCCGATCGTGTCGTGGGGAGCTTCGTCGTGCACGGCCGCCACGCTGGCGAGCAATCGATCCCCGCGCGACGCCGCGCTGTCGTCAAGTCGCGCTTAACGACAGCGTCATTCGGCTGGCGGATTATGCCCTGCTGCCCCGACCCACATTTTCCAGAGGAAAGTCTGGATCATGTCGAGCCAGTCGTCGTCGCTGATCCTTACGTCGGACGCGCCGTTCGCTTCGGCCCAGCCGCGCACGTTGGCGGCGGCCCATTCGTGCTGCGCTGCCGCCTTGGCGGATGGGTCAATCATCGTGGCGATGCCTGCGGCCTCGCCCGCCGCTGCCGACGCTTCGGCCTGCTCGATCGCGGCGAGCTGCGCGCCGTGCTGGTCAAGCCAGCCGGGCACATTGTCCGCGTTCCACTGGCGCAGCGCGCGGTGCTTCCAGATGCCATCGGGCATCGCGTCGATCGCGGCGCGCTGTTCTTCGGGGTTGATCATGACCTGTTCCTATCGCCGGATTTCGACAAGCATCACGCCGGTAAATCCACCCGGCATGTTGATCGTGCAGCCAGTCGTGGTCGGGCTGCTGAAATAGGGGGTGCCGCCCGTGTAGGCGCTGCGCAGCATGATGTTGACGCCGTAGCCGTTATCGGCCTCGGCAAAGTAGGGGAAGTTGAAGGGCTTGCTGGTCTCCCCCGCCCAGATCAGCACCGTGACGGATTGCCGCACCCGCACGCCCGACGTGCTGGTGGTCATCCAGGTGCCGTGAAGCTGCTGCCCGAGGCTCTGGCCCCGAAGGAAAGCGTCGGTCCCGTTCGTGGTGAAGTCCGCGATCAGCGCCCCGTCCGAACCGCGCACCGCGTAGCCGCCACCGCCCGCCGCAGGCCGCGACTGAAACGCATAGTCGCTGTCGGGACGCACGGCCATGCCCCCCGGTGAGTAGATGTCAGGGGTGCCACCCGAAGGATTGTTCGACGTGCTCCAGTCCGTAATCGGCAGATTATTGGGGTTGTGCTTCCAGGTGAAGCTTCCGCCGACGGGCAGAGCGGCCTGCTGCATGATGATTGGCGGCATGCCCGACGGAACCGTCGAGCCGGTCTGGCTGAAGAAAGTCGTGCCCGGCTGCTGCTCGATCCGGCACGGCTCGATCACCAGCCCAACTGACTGGTAGCCTCCCGACAAGCCCACGGTGGCAACACAGGTCTGTGAGACGCCCTCAAAATCGACCTCGCCGATCCGCACGCCGTTGGGCAGGCTCTTCGTCACCGTTTCCTGCGTCGACATCAAGACGCCGATGTTGGCGCGCTGCATCGAACCGCCCCGGATGCGCAGTGCGTTCGTCGCGCCCCGCGCGTGGATGCACGACCGCCAAAGCGAGCGGACGCCATCGGGGTCGCGAAAAGTGCATTCGAGGATTTTAGTCCAAAACGACCCCGTGTCCTGATCGGCCACCGCTTGTTCGTAGGTGCCGCCGGTGGCAACGAGCTGCTCAAGCCGGATCGCGTCGAAGGTCGGATTGTTGTTGCCACACAAGAACGTCAGGTCGAATAGTGTCGTGTGCAGCGCACGCCGCAGCAGCACGGCGTAATCGATGTCGGTGTTATCCATCGCATCGAACACGATGCCCGCAAACATGGACTTCATCGGCGTAAAGCCCCGACCAATCTCCAGCAGATGCGATAGCCCGCTGCCGCTCGGCGTCAGCGTTGCGCCATAGCCGGTGACCTGTCGGTTGACATAGGCTGTCGAAGTCGTACCATCGTCGAATGGTTCAAACAGCAGTGGCAGGTTGATGCAAAACCTGTTGCCCGGCTTGAACGTCAGCGGACGCTTTTCGCCGATCGCATCGTTGATGGCTTGCTGCACGTTGGTGCTGTCGGGCAAACCACCGCCGCGCGCGTCGATGACGATCGGTGTGCGACCCGGATAAACGGAGCGGAAGCCGCGACCAGCCAGATCGAAGATGGCCTTTTTCGGCGGCAGCTGGTCGACATCGTCGGGGTCCAGCAGCGGATCATAACGATAGGACTGGCCCGTATCGGCCGCCCAGAAAAGGTCGGTGCCCTCATCGACCGTATCGAGCGCGACACTTTCGAACGACGGAAAAGTCGCATTCGAGCCGCCGGGCCGACCACGAAAGTCTTCACCCAACAGGATCGCCAACCGTGCCGAGATCGCCTGCATGGTCGCGCGGCGCGCGTTGCCGCCCTGGACGATCGGCAGCAGCTCGGCGCCGGTGATCGGCCCGGCCGGGTCGAGCTTGCTGATTTTCATGCTGCGGCCCCATCAAAAGCCGACGCGGCGTCGAATGCTTTCAGTCCGGTCTCGTCGAGGGCGGCGATCGTCGCCGCAATTTCCCAGGCGCGGGTCCGCACGCCGTCGATCGCGACGCGCCGGTCGAGCGCGCCACTGGCTTCGTCGGACAACACGCCGGCGATCGCCGCCACTGCAAGCGCGGCGTTGTCGTTCGACTGGCGGGCAAGCGATGCAATCGCGAGGATCCTGGTTGCCGCAGCCACATCGATCGCAGCCAGGGCGCGGGCGCGCAGCTGGTCGATCGATGCCGCCGGCGGGACGAGAATCGACGGCTGCGCCCCAAGCGCAACGATCTGCGCCCCATTCTCCTGGGCACGCATCAGCTTGGTGTGGGTTCGTTCCGAAACGGCGACGGCGTCGTCGGGGATCGCCGCGTGAATGCGGATGTCGTAGAATCCGCCGGTGGCGGCCGAATAGCGGATCGGGCTCATCGTCCCCAGCACTCCCAGTTGAAGCCGTCGATGGCGGGATCGCCGGCGGGCCCGCGCTGGAATTGGACGGTGAAGCCGGTGAGCGACGCCTCGCCCGCCTGTTGCGGCCAGAGATCCTTGAGCGGGCTCGGCGCGGCAATGAAGCCGGTGAGCATCGGCGGGAAAACGGCGGTGGGGAATGCGATCGGGAAAGTCACCGATGCCGTGGTTTCGCTCGACGTCGAGATGCGGACCTTGCCCCACTGTCGAATCGTGCCGTCGGGGTGCGTTTCGTAGCCGGTTTCCTCAAGCAGCTTTGGCAGCGACGCCAGCGCGAGCGACGTGATCGCCGACGCATCGTCGTCGCCGGCCACGATCATGGCAGCGCTGGCCTTGGGCACGCCGATCGTCCGGTCGGCCGCGAGTGAGCGGTCGCCATCGATCGTCACGAGCCCCGAACCGGCGAGCAGCCGAGTCTTGGGCACGAGCGTGCCGAGCAACGCGTCGATCGCCGCCAGCGTTGCCGCAATGCCAACGGCGAATGCGTCGAGCACCGCCTTCAATACAGCCGCCGTGATCGCCTTTCGGGTGTTGAGTCCGGCGATGCCTTCGGCAACTGTGGCCAGCCTAACGACGCCGAGCGTGTCCGTCGTCGCAGGCGGGTTGAGGAAGTTGGTGTCGCCGAAACTGATCGTCTCGACGGTCCCGGCCGGAAAGGCGATGTCGATCGCGAGCAGCAGCGAAGTGAACTGCGCCTTTTCGACGATCCGCGTGGGCTGGCCATAGACCGCGAACAGCGTGCCATCGGCAAGAAACAGCCCGAACCCGCGAACGCCATAGGCCAGCTCGGCATCGTCGCGCACGATTATGTGGACGATGTTGTCGCCCACCGCCTCGCCGCTGATCGTATCGAGCCGCCGCGTTTCGCCAGGCAACGCGGTCAACGTCGGGGCGACGACGAAGATCGCATCGGTGACGCCGACCTCGCTGATTGACAGGTCAATATCGCCGCCAAGCTGCGCCTGGGTGAAGCGCTCCAGCCCGGCAGCGGTGATAACGAGCGGCAGCGCGGTCATGGCGTCACGTCCAGAAAGGTGCCGAAGTCATCTTCCAGCGGCTCGCCGTTTTCGTCGGTGAGCAAATCGGCCCATGGTTGAGAGGTGTCTTCGACCAGCGCGACGGCTTCGCGGGCAAACAGCGACACGCGCAGAGCGGCCTGGGCGCCGATCCGGTAGGCACTCGTCAGCGCCTGCACGAGCGCGAAATGGGCTGAAAGTGGCTTGTGCCGGATGACGTCGACGATGATCGCCCGGGCGAAGTCCGCGGTCCCGCGCTCTTCGTCGTCGGCGCCGATCGGTACGATCACGTCGAAGGTCCCCGGCGTGCCGTGCGGAACCGTTTCGAACCATTCGACCAGGCTCGCAAGCGCATCATGCCGGGCGACGACGTCTTCGACGCACTGCCGCGAGCCGCGAATGCGCGCGAGCGCGATCGCGTTGGCGACGGCCGCGCGCTTGGTTGCCTCGCTCCAGTCGGCATCCCACCCCTCGGCGCCCCATTCCCAGGCGAGGAAGGGCAACAGCGCGACCGGGCAGTGCGCCGGATCCTTGAGCGTTTCGAACGGCAAGTCGACCGCCTCGAGCCGCGCGGCCGCTGCCAGCTCGAGCGCACGCTCGAACGGCGTGGCCTGGGGCGGGAGCAGGCTAGTCGCCATAGCCGACGACCTCGATCGTGATGGCGGTGCAGTGCGCGGCCTGCGTCGGATCGCAGACGACGTCGGCAGCGGGCGATGCCAGCGCGACGCGCTGGACGCCTTCGACATGCAGCGCGGCCGAAATCGCGCTGCGCGTGATATCGCGGCCGAGCTGGCGCGAGCTAGCGAGATAATCGTCGAGCCGCGCGCTTGCCGCCGCCGTCACCAGATTGCGATCGGGCCCGGCGAACAGCGTCATCTCGGCCTCCACCGCGAAATCGATGATGTCGGCCGATTGCACGGTCACCAGATCGGTGAGCGGGCGCACCGGCTTGGCATTCACGATCGCGGCGACCGCGGCGATCAGATCGGGCGGGGCAGTGCCGTCGCCATCGCGCGCAAGCACGCTGATGATCACTTCGCGGGGGCTAGGGCTGGTCGCCGATGCGTGCGCCACCCGCGCATCGGCCGCGCGGGCGAAGAACACATAGGCTTCGCTCGGCCCCGCGACCGAAAAGCTGGCGGGCGCGAGCGCGATGCGCTGGCGCAGATCGTCATCCTTTTCGAGCACCGCCGGCGTGCCCGCCTCGGGATCGGCGGGCGTCACCACCAGCCGCACGACGCCGACGAATGCGCCGAGCTGGTCGAGCACCGCGCCCGACGCATAAGCGAGCAGCAGCCCGCGCGCGCCCGCATCGGCGGTGCGGCGCAGCAGCTCGACGCGCCAGGCGAACGCCTCGATCTGCTTGATCGCAGGGTCCGATTCGAGCGTCGCGGTGAAATCGGGGTAACGCTCGACCAGATCGGCGATCAGCGCGGCGCGTTCGGCTTCGAGCCCGAGCGACGGCACGATGACCGGGGCCGGCAGGCGCGACAGATCGACGGTAGCCGCTGGGAGGACGAGCTCGAGCATGCGCGGCATGTCGCCGCGCGGCCCCACCCGATGCGAGCGCGGGCTGTCGTTAAGCGCGACTTGACGACAGCGCGGCGAAACGCGCTGACGAGACGCGGCGTTGCCGTCGATCAGCCGCCGAGCGCGATCGCCACCATTTCGAGCAGCTGCTCGCGATCGGTCGGCGACAGACCGATCAGCGGACGCGCGGGGTAATTGGCGAACGGCGCATCGGGCTGCGGGCCGACCTGTTCGCGCCCGCCGTCCTGGTGAACGCGCAGGATCCGCGCGCCGACGCCCGAATAGCCGATCTCGGCACCACCCGCATCGGCGCGCACACGCAGCCAGCGCGGGGTGGCTGCCTTGCGAAACATCCTGCCTTTTTTCTCGGGCGCCAGCGGTTCGGGGCGGCCGAGCCGGTTGGGACGCGCAATGCGTCGCTTGCGGGGCACCATCGCGTCGCCTTCGGGGGTGACATTGGCGCGGATGCGCGCGGCGTTGGCGGTCTTGACGCGTCGCGCCATCGCCTGCGCAAGTCGTCGCCGCGCTTTGGGGTCGACCCCGGCGAGCATTGTTTCGAGCGAGAGCTGCAGCCGGTCGAGATCGGGGACACTCATGCGTTTGCGTCGCGCGGATCAATCACCGCGAGGATCGCATCGGCCAGCGCTTCTTCGGTAAGCGTCGGTTCGGCGGTGCGGTCGATATCCCAGCCCGAGCCATCGCCGCGCGCGGTCGCGACGACACCCTCGGTCAGCTCGAACTTGATGATCACGTCGGCCGTCGTCGAATCGATGATGTCGGCCTGAAAGGCGATCGCGGTGTCGTCGCGGTCGAAGCGCTGGAAAATGTCGGGCTGGTTGGTCCGCAGCCACAGCAGCAGCGGCACCATGATGCGGTCGCTGCCGCCGGTGAGGCCGGGCAGCCATAGCGTCGCTTCATAGCGATATTCGAATGCCAGCCCCGGCGACAGTCGCGAGACGATGCGCCCGCGATCGACATAGATCACCAGCTTGTCGGGATCGCTGCGCAGCTCGGGCAGGGCGAGCTCGAGCGCGGCGCGCAGCGAGTCGATCTTGATCATTTGGCCGTGTTGGTGGGGGCAGGGCAGCTCCCCGGCACGTTCCAGTTGATCAGCCGATCGAGCTGATCGGCGTTGGCGCCGAACGCGCGGGCGAAGCGGATCAGCGCGTTGCGCAGCCGGGGCGGCAGCACCGCCCAGCTATCGGCATCGTCGGGCAGGCGCGCGTCGCGATCGGCGCAGCGCGTCAGCTCGGCCGCGGGCTTGTCGTCGACCTTGACCGCGACCGGTACCGGCCTATCGACCGGCAGCTCAACGGTCCTGGTGCATCCCGGCAAGGTCGTTGAGGCGAGCAAACCACTCGCCATCAACCCGATCGTCCGCTTTGACAGTCGCATTCTGTTTCTCCATGGCCGCGCGCGCGGCGGCGGTGCGGGTGTCGTTGCTGGTGGCAGCGGCGCGATCGGTGCCGAGCTTGCCGTCATGCTCGGCCTTCGCCGTGGCGAGCGTCGTCGCGCTGGCGATCGCGGTGTCGCGTTCGAAATCGGCGAGCGCCGCGACGCGGGCGGCGCAGAGCAGGCCGCGGGCATGCTTGACCAGGACGGCCCTGCCGCGCGCGTCGCGCGTGCGATCGACCGAGGCATCGAAGGATTGGCCAGCACGCGCGCAGGTGACTTGGGCGAAATTGAGCAGCGCGTCGCGATCGGCCTTGAGCCGCTGATAGAGCACATAGACGCCCATCAGCGCGATCCCGGCGGCGAGCAGCACCACCCAGCCGAATTCGGCGCGCAGCCATCCGGTGGCGAGGCCGGCGATGTTGGTGACGATTTTGGGGAGTTTCATGCCACCACCTCCAGCTCGCGGATGCCGCTGCGCCAGATCCACTCGCGATCCTTGCGCGGCAGGATGATACAGCCGCGGCTTGCGGTGCCGGGCGCGCGGATGCTGTCGCCGTGGATGCGAAACGCGCTGCGGCCGGTGCGCTCATCGCGATCGTCGGGCGTGCCGTCGATGCTCCACAGCACGATCGTGCGCGGGCCGACGCTGGCGCTGTCGTAGATCGACTTGATTGCCCAGCGCCCTCGCGGGATCGGGCCGGTGCCCGGCACATTCTCAAGCGCCGGATTGTTCCGGCCGCGTCCCTTGCCGCTGTAGCCAGTGCTGATCAGCTGCCCGTCGAGCCGCAGCTCGCCCGCCGACTGATCCCAGACGAGCTTGCTCATTGACCCTCATCCTTCGATTTGCCCAGCCATTGCTTGGCGAGCCAGCCGGGAATGGTGACGACGATATCGGTGATGTTGCGCGTGAGCTGGGGCGTTGCCTTGTAGGCGATCATGCCCATGGTGAACGAAACCGACTGCAGCAGCAGCGGATCGTCGAGCAACAGCGCATCGATCACGCGGGTGGTGAAATAGGACACCGCAATGCCCACGAGCAGCCGCGTGAACCGATCGCCCCAGGTGAGGCCGCGTTCATAGGCCATGCTCACGCACGCCCCGAGCGCGGCAGGCGTGATGGTGGCGACAAAGGCAGCGACCAGATCGATGACGGCGGCGAGATGCTTGTCCATGCAGTCAATCCCAAAGCTGGACGAGCGCGCGCTCGACCGGGTTGGCGGGCAGATCGGGAATCGCGACCGCGAACCCGGCGGGGAGCGCGCTGGCGATGGTGGCGAGCGACGGCGTCGCCGCGAGCACAGCGTCGACCGCATCGCCGCCTTGGCCGGTCGCGCGCCACACCAGCGCGTCGAGGCATTCGCCCTGGGTGGCGATGACCGTCCTCACAGCAGCGCCACCCGCGCCCGCGACGCGCCGAGCAGATCGCGGATCGCGACGATGGCGTTGCGGCGATGATCGGCAGCGCTGGTGGCGCGGGCGTCGCTGGTCTTGCGGCCCTGATCGGTCGCGCTGATATCGTTGTGCGTTTCGGCAAGATCGGCGGCAGCGGTGGCATAAACCGCGCGGCGCCAGAGCACCGTCGCGCGCGTCTCGCCGCCGATCGCGCGGCCGGGCACGTCCTTGAGTTCTTCGACGCCGGCGGCTTCGTGGCCCGCGCGCCATGCCGCCAGCGCATCGCCCACCGTGATCGCGGCGCCGAGCAGTGCCTCGCGCGCGCGCAGATCGGTGACCATCGTGCCGAGGCGGGTCGCTTCGCGGAACACCGCGATCGACAGCGCGGGCCACCAGCCATCGCCGGCAATCGCATCGGCGACCGGAGCAGCAGCGGCGGGGGGAGCGGCAACGAAACCGGTCACGACATGGCTTCCTGTTTGCGCACGCGGTTTACGGGGGGTGAGGCGGCCTGCGGTCGGCTTGGGCGGAACGCCGGCCGGTCCGTTGATCGCCGCCCCCCCCGAGCGCCGCGGGGCGAGCTCTATTCGGTCGCGTGGTTGCGCATGCGCAATGCGAGCGCGAACGCGATCAGGGCGATGATGATCAGGGTGACGAGTTCGGGCGTCATGGCTACTGCTCCGTCGCGTTAGCGCCGAGCTTCTTGAGCTCGCGCTCGATGCCTTCGATGCGCTTCTTGACCCCCGCATTGGGATCGAGCGCAAGCGCGCGGACGAAATTGGCGCGGGCGCGGGTGAAGGCGGCGGCGCGGGCACCGGCTGGACCATCGGCGGCGGCGGGCGTCGCCTCGGCCATGCGCTGCTGCTCAAGGCCGATTGCCTTGTGCAGCTTGGCGCGCACGACGTCGAAAATGTCTTCATCGGCGACGATCGCTTCGATCTCCTCAAGGATCGCGACATCGAAGCCGACGCCCTGGCCATGCGCAGCGAGCGCGGCCTCGGCGATTTCCTCGGCAATCATCGTCGGCGCAGTGCGATCGAAGCGTTCGGGCAGATCGAGCTTGTGTGCGACGACGTGGCGGATCAGCGGCAGCGCGCCGGCATAATCGCCGGTGTCGATGCGCCAGATCATGACGTGGAGCAGCACATCGTCCTGCGCCGCCGTCCCGGCCGCGAGCACGCCATCGACCCAGGGCGCATAGGCGGGGAGCAGTTCGGCCTTGAGCTCGATCTTCTTTTCGCGGCTCTGGATTTCGCGCAGCCGCCGCAGATCGACGCCCAGGCGGGCACGCATCAGCTCATATTCGCTCGCGGCCGCACCGTGGCGCTCGCCGTTGGCATCGGCGGCTTGCGCGGCCGACTTTTCGGCGAGGACACGTTCACGGTGGGCGCGGGCGAGGCTCATGATTAGTCGACCACGCGAGCGGGCGCCTTGCCCATCACGATGTTTTCGACAAACGCGCACGCCTCATAATCTTCGACGACATAGGCGACGTTGACGCTTTCGTAGTTGGCGACCTGGTCAAGCTCGGGCTCTTCCTTCAGCATGCGGCGCCGCGAGCCGTTCTGAAGATAGAGCGACAGGTTCGACAGCTTGGTGATCAGCACCGCGTTCGGCGGGAAGAACGGGACGACGATCGCGCGCTTGCCGCCGACCATCTTGGGCAGCGTGAGGATGCGATCGCGCGCTTCCATCTGCATGGCGTTGTCGCCGGCGGCGTTGATGACGTTCTGGAACTTGTCGTGCAGCAGATCGCGGCCGATGATCGCGACGATATCGGTATCGTCGCGGTGCCATTCGGCCATCAGCTCGACCGCATCGTGTACGAGCGCGTCGAGATTGGCGTAATCGGCCTCTGCAGTCACCGCGTTGTTTTCGGCGGCATTGAACAGCGTGCCATCGGCGACATAGATGGCCTTGATTGCCGGGTTGTTCGCGCCGGTGTCGTAGACGGTCAGCTTGCCGTCCTGCAGATGCCGCTCAGGCGCAAAGGTGCGGATCTTGTAGAGCCAGCCCTTGTTCACGTCCTGGAGCAGCGGATTGGCGCCGCGATCGGTCGCCACGGCCACCGACGTGCCGTTCCAGCCGATCATGACGTGATCGCGGCCTTCCTGCTGGCGAATCGCATTGGTCATCAGCTGCTGAAACTCGGGGCGGTGCGACCAGGCGTCGAGCAGCGAATATTTGAACGCATAGTCAAAGTCGGTCTTTTCGCAGCGATAGCGCCCCAGATCGCCGCTGTCCGCCGGGTTGGTCGGCATGCGCTTGTTGCCCGCGGCGGTGTTGGTGCGGCTCGCCATCGTGCGGGTGACGCCGATGCCGACCTTGTCGCCTTCCTGCGGATCGACACCGACGATATTGATCGCCCGCAGGAACTCGCTCGATTGCTTCATCCGCTCCTCGAGCTTCTGCTCGACGGCGGGGGCAACCGCGAAATGCTTGTCGGCGTCGCCAGCAGCAACGCCGTTGATCAGCGCGATCTGCGACACATAGGCCGAAAACAGGGCGCGGGTGGTGTTCTTCATCGCTGGGGATCCTTGGGTCGGGCGGTGATGCGAAGGGGCGGGGTTGACGGGGTGGCGATCAGCAATCGGCGAGGTGCTGGCCGCCGCCGCCCGTGGCGGGCGTGCGGGGCTGCTGGCCGGAGGCGGCGGTGTTTTCGATCGATGCCTTCACCGTCGCGAGCTCGGTGCGGACGGCGCCGATCGCGGTGGTGAATTGCGTCTGCAGCGCTGTGAAGCCCTGAACGATCTGCTCCATGCCGCTCGCGATCGCCGCGAACTTGTCGGCGTTGTCGTTGGCCGGGACGACGGGGGCCGCAGGTGCCGCAGGTGCCGCAGGTGCGGCCGGGGCAGCGGGCGCGGGCTGCTGACCGGTCAGTTGCTTGAAGAACGCGGCGCCGGCGGCGAAAAAGCCCTGCGCCTCGGTCTGGGTCGGCGATGCAGCGGCGTCTTCGAACTCGATCGGCGATTCGATCGCGGCGGTGAACAGCGTGTTCGGCGCCGAGCGGCGCACGGCGAGCGGATCGACGCCCTTTTCGCGTTGACCAGCGACAAACTGCAGCATTTCGGTGCCGAGCGAGGCGGGGCTGTCCGTCACGGCCAGGCCCACCAGATAGGCCTTGCCGCTCGACGCGAAGTTGGGGTTGATCTCGATCGAGCTGTAGAGCTTCTGGCGCGCGGTGTTGATCGCGACCAGCGTGTCGGTCGGCTCGATCTGGGCGAACAGCGCGAGCCGCTTTTCGGGCTTGCCGGCGACGTCGATCGTCACTTCCTCGGTCTTCAGCGCGATCACGTCGCCCAGCGCCTGAAACGGCGGATCGGCTGTGATGCCGCGGATATGCTCCATGTTGACGCGGGCGGCAAAAGTGTCGCGGTTGTAGCTCGCGGCCATGTCGATCAGCTGCTGGCGCTCGATCGTGCGGCCATCGGCGGTGGCGCCTTCAAGCGCGACGCGGAAGAATTTCGAGATCTTGGGCATGGGCGCCTGCTCGCTCCTGGTCAGGGTTCGGCGCGCCACCAGCGACGCCCGACTTCGGGGCGCAACAGGCGTCGATCAGGGGGGATTTCACAACGCGGGGCTGTCGTTAAGCGCGACTTGACGACAGCGCGGCGCGTCCGCGCGGGCGAGACGCGGCTAGCGTTCGGCCACCTTGAGCCAGGCCATTCCCTTCGACGCCCGCCGTCGCGCGATGCACCTCTACTGGGCGGGCTATACGCTCGAGCAGGTCGCCGACGTGCTCGAATTGAACGCGAACACGCTGCGCAGCTGGAAAGCGCGCGACAAATGGGATGACGCCAGCCCGTTCGAGCGCATGCAGGGGGTGACCGAGGCCGAATACTGCCGGCTTGTCCTGAAACCCGACAAGACCGGTCGCGACGTGCGCGATATCGACCTGCTCGGGCGGCAGGCCGAACGCTTTGCGCGCGTGCGCCGCTATGAGGCGCCGGGCGGGCATGAAGGCGATCTCAATCCCGCCGTCGCCAACCGCAACGCCGGGGAGCGCAAGAAAAAGCGCAAGAACCACCTGACCGAGGAGCAGCAGCGCGCGCTGATCGATGCGTTCGAGGACGGGCTGTTCGATCACCAGATCGGGTGGCGCAACGCGAAAGGCGAGCTGCTCGGCTCGACCAGCCTCAAGACGCGGCTCATCCTCAAGAGCCGCCAGATCGGTGCGACCTTCTATTTCGCGCGCGAGGCGCTGATCCGCGCGATCGAGACCGGCAACAACCAGCTCTTCATTTCGGCGAGCCGTGCCCAGGCCAACATCTTCCGCCAGTACATCGTCGCCTTCGTACTCAACGTGACCGGCGTCAAGCTCGAGGGCGATCCGATTGTGCTCGATCTCGACGGCGTCGAAGGCCCCGAAGGCGAACCGGCGAAGCTGTACTTCCTCGGCACCAATTACCGCACCACCCAAGGCTATCACGGCGACGTCTATGTCGACGAATGCTTCTGGATCCACGGGTTCGAGCAGATCAACAAGGTCGCGTCGGCGATGGCGTCGCAAAAACGCTATCGAAAGACTTACTTCTCGACGCCGTCGACGCTGGCGCACGAAGCCTATGCGATGTGGTCGGGCGAGCGGTTCAACGCGCGGCGCCGTGCCGAGGAGCGCGTGGCGATCGACACCAGCCATGCCGCGCTGAAGGACGGGTCGCTGGGCGGCGACGGCATCTGGCGCCAGATCGTGACGATCGAGGATGCCGAGGCGGGCGGGTGCGACCTGTTCGACCTGGGCGAGCTGAAGCTCGATTATGGCCCCGACGAATTCGCCAATCTGTTCATGTGCCAGTTCGTCGACGATTCGGCGTCGGTTTTCCCGTTCGCGATGATGCGGCGGTGCGTGGTCGACAGCTGGGATGCCTGGGCAAAGGATTTCGATCCCTATGCGCTGCGGCCGTATGGCGATGGCGAGGTGTGGCTCGGCTATGATCCGCAGGAAAGCGCGAACGGCGACGACGCCGCGCTGGTGGCGATCGCCGCGCCGGTGGGCGCCAAGGGCGTGTTCCGCGTTCTCGAAAAGCAGCGGCTGAAAGGCGAGGATTTCGAAGGGCAGGCGGCGGCGATCATGGCGATGGTCGCCAAATATCACGTCACCTATATCGGGATCGACACGACGGGCGTCGGCAACGGCGTCTACCAGATCGTCAAGTCGAAATGGCCGCGCGCGACGCCGCTGCGCTACTCGGTCGAGCTCAAGACCCAGATGGTGTTCAAGGCGAAGAATGTCATCCAGGCCGGGCGCCTGCAGTTCGACGCTGGCGCGACCGATATCATCAACGCCTTCATGTCGATCCGCCCCGTCATCACCGAAAGCGGGCGCCAGGTGACCTATCGCGCCAGCCGCGCCGCCGGCAACGGCCATGCCGATCTGGCCTGGGCGATCATGCACGCACTCCACAACGAACCGCTCGACCCCGTTGGGGCGGGCACCCGCAAGTCGAAGATGAGGATTTCCGGCAATGGCACAGATGACCCGAGCGGCAGCCGAGCAGGCGTGGGCGAATTCGCAGGCCCGCGCGACCGACGCGACGCCGGACGGCGAGGGGCAAGGTGGCGGCAGCCGCGTCGCGCTGTCCCGGCCGAGCGCGTTCCGGTTCGGCGATCCCGAGCCGGTGCTCGACCGCCGCGACTTCCTGTCGAGCATCGAAGTATGCTGGAACGGGCGCTGGTACGAGCCGCCGATCCCGCCGCTGGCGCTGGCGCGCACGCTCAACATGTCGGCGCACCACCGCTCGGCGATCATCTACAAGCGCAACCAGCTCACGCGCTTCTTTGTGCCGTCGCGATGGCTGTCGCGCCGCGAGTTCGAGAAATTCGTGCTCAACTTCCTGTTGATGGGCAACGCCTATCTCGAGCGGCGTGACAATCTGGCGGCGCGGCCGCTGGAGCTGCTCAACGTCCCCGCGATCTATGCGCGCGCGGGGCGCGACGACGTTTTCTGGTGGGCGAGCAATTTCCAGGCGGCAACCGAATTCCGCCCCGGCTATGTGTTCCACCTGCTCGAGGACGATATCGCGCAGGAAATCTATGGCACGCCCGAATGGCTGTCGGCGCTGCAGTCGGGGCTGCTCAACGAAAGCGCGACGATCTTTCGCCGCCGATACTATATCAACGGCAGCCACGCGGGGTACATCCTCTACATCAGCGAGGAGAAATTCGACCAGGCCGACAGCGAGGCACTTGAGGAAGCGATGGCCAATGCGAAGGGGCCGGGCAACTTCCGCGACCTCTATCTCCACATCCCGAACGGCAAGGAAAAGGGCGTCCAGGTGATCCCGGTCGGCGAGGCCGCGGCGAAGGACGATTTCCTGAACATCAAGAGCGTGACGCGCGACGATCTGCTCGCCGCACACCGCGTGCCGCCGGTGCTGCTCGGGCATATCCCGCAGAATGCGGGCGGGCTCGGCGATCCGGCCAAGGCCGCCGACGTGTTCCACTTCGCCGAGATCGAGCCGCTGCAGCTAAGGTTGCAGTCGATCAACGACTGGCTGGGCGTGCCGGCGGTGGTGTTCAATCCGTATGAGCGGCAGGCGGCGCCGACGGTCGCTCCCGCACGCTGATTTTCGCCGTCCCGGCTGGGGCGGGGGGACCGGGGCGGCAACCCCGATCGCCGAGGCGCACGAACGCCTCATGGACTGACTGGCCGATCAGGCCACCCCGCACCGGTGCCACCGGCGAGGCTGTCTTGCCGTGAGGACCATGATGAAATCGTTAATGCCCGTTCACCCTGTTCGCCCCGCGTCGGGCTATATCGGCGGCAAGCGCAACCTTGCCCGCCGCATTACCGCCCTCATCGAGCGCGTGCCCCACGAAGCCTATGCCGAGCCGTTCGTCGGCATGGGCGGCATCTTCCTGCGTCGCCGGATGCGGCCGCGCGCCGAGTTCATCAACGATAATTCGGGCGACGTCGCGACCTTCTTTCGCGTGCTGCAGGAGCATTACAGCTATCTGATCGACATGCTGAAATTCCGCGTGGCAAGCCGCGCCGAGTTCGACCGGCTGCTCGCGATCCCGCCCGAGCGGTTGACCGACCTGCAGCGCGCGGTGCGGTTTCTCTACCTCCAGCGGCTCGCGTTCGGCGGCAAGGTAGAGGGGCGGCAGTTCGGGGTGTCGCCGCTGCAGGGCGCGCGGTTCAGCGTTTCGACGATCGAGCCGATGCTGGCAGCAATCCATGAGCGGATCGACGACGTGGTGATCGAGCAGCTCCCGTTCGACACGTTCATCGAACGCTATGACCGGCCCGAGATGCTGTTTTACCTCGATCCGCCCTATTGGGGGTGCGAGCGCGATTATGGGCAGGACGTGTTCGGCCGGGGGGATTTCGATCGGCTTGCGGCGGTGCTCGCGGGCGTGCGGGGCAGGTTCATCCTGTCGATCAACGACACGCCGGGGGTGCGCGCGTGCTTCGCCGCGTTCGACATGCGCGCGGTCGAGACCACCTATTCAGTCGGCGAAAACAACGCCAAGCGCGCGGGCGAGCTGCTGATCGGCAACGTGCCGCTCGAATAGCGCGGGCGCGTCACCGCCGCTTGAGCCGGGTGATGAGCCGGGCCAGGCGGCGGACGATCGCGCGATAGTCCTCGATCGAGCTCGCGCCGATCGGCGGGCTGTCGGGCGGCAGATCGGTCGCGCGCACGCGGGCCGGGCCGCGGCACTGGCGGCACCGCAGCCGCTCCCCAAGCTGCATGAAGTCACCCGGCCACTGCTGGCCGATGGCGAGGTCGACCAGCGGTTCGACCGCGACGACGCGCGTGGTGGCGCAGCGCTTGCAATCTACATGCACGTTGAAGCCGGCGACGCTCGCGCGGACCAGGCTGTCGGCGCGTGCGAGGTATGTGATGCGCTGCTGCCCGCCCCAGCGGGGCTCGCCATCGGGCTCGAGGGGCGGGTGAGGGGCGACTCGATCATCGGTCATGCCTCCAAATGGAACATGACTAGAACGAAACGCAAGACGGCGCGCCATCACCCCGCGCGCCGCGCTTGCCCCCGCGCCTCGCCCGTTCGCTTTTTGGATCGAATTTCATGCTGTGGGGCACGGTTTCCCGCGCGCTGCCGAGGTGGTCGGGTTGCGAGCTGTTGCGATCTGCGCACGGTGAGGGCGCTTGGGGGGTGACCGTTTTTTCGGAACGATTTCGTGTTGCGCGGGGGACCGGGGTCGGGAAACACCTGATATTCCTGACATACCTTTCTCATCCCCGAAAAAATGGCTGTTTTCAGCCATTTTCTAGGTCAGCCCGTTGAGCTTATCGAGCCTAATCTTTGTAAGGAAAAAACATTATCTTATTGAATTATCGTATAAATCTTACTCGTCTTGGTCAGGGTTTTAGCATCTGATCTGGTTAGGTTGATGTTAGGTAAAATGTTAGATGCAACCGATTGATTTCACATGTATATTAGGAATGTTAGATAGTTCCCGACAGGACCCTATCGCGCGTAAGGTTAGCGCCGCGATTAGTGGTCGGCACAAGAGATGCCCGGAAATCCAGCGAAGAATTCAGGCTGCGACGCGCGCCAGTGTCCGGTGCTGGCTAAATCCTGTCCCCGCAACCACCGCTATAGAACTACATACGCCGCCCTTCGGGGCGGCGTTCTCGTTTGTGGCGAAGGCCAACAAATCCGCTGCCTTTGCAATCACTTCCGCCTCGGGTCCATCCTCGCCGTCGGGATAGATCGTCACGCTTTCGATCAGCGTCGACAGGATTTCCGCTGCTTCGCTACGCACCATCTCCTGATCCAGCGCGTCACGCAGCGCACTGAACCGCACCGGGATTGTCGGAGGCTCCAACTCCTGAGAAGGTGGAGCCATTATGAGCAAGACGACGAACAAGTTTGCACCGGAGGTGCGCGAGCGTGCGGTGCGGATGGTGGCCGATCACGAGCGCGATTATCCCTCCCGCTGGGCGGCAGTGGTGTCGATCGCGGAGAAGATCGGCTGCGTTCCGCAGACACTGCATGAGTGGGTGAAGAAGGCGGAGGTGAACAGCGGCAAGCGCGCTGGCGTCCCGACCGAGGTTGCCGACAAGGTGAAGGCGCTGGAGCGCGAGGTCCGTGAGTTGCGGCAAGCCAACGAGATTCTGCGCAAGGCATCCGCATATTTTGCGCTAGGTAAGAGCTCGACCGCCCGTTCAAGCGATGATCACGTTTATCGATGATAACCGTATCACTTACGGGGTCGAGCCGATCTGCCGCGTCCTGCCGATCGCCCCATCCACTTACCACGAGCGCGTCGCGCAGCGACAGGATCCGACCCGCCTGTCGGCGCGGGCGCGGCAGGATGTGGCCCTCAAGCCGGAGATCGCACGCGTGTTCGCCGAGAACTTCGCGGTCTACGGCGTGCGCAAGGTCTGGCGGCAGATGATAAGGGAGGGCGTGCCCGTCGCCCGCTGTACGGTCGCGCGGCTGATGCGCGAGATGGGCTTGGCAGGGGTGATCCGTGGCAAGCCGGTGCGCACCACGATCAGCGATAAAGCTGCGCCCTGTCCGCTTGATCACGTCAACCGCCAGTTTTACGTGCCCGCGCCGAACATGTTGTGGGTGTCGGACTTCACCTACGTCGCGATCTGGACGGGGTTCGTCTACGTCGCCTTCGTCATCGATACCTATGCTCGGCGGATCGTAGGCTGGCGGGCCAGCAGGACGGCCCATGCCAGCTTCGTTCTCGATGCCTTGGAACAGGCGCTTCATGATCGCCGGCCGACCCATCGGGGCGGCCTCATCCATCATAGCGATAGGGGCTCGCAATACGTGTCCATCAAGTACACCGAGCGCCTTGCTGAAGCCGGTATCGAGCCATCAGTCGGTAGCGTCGGCGACAGCTACCACGACGCTTTGGCGGAGACGATCAACGGCCTGTACAAGGCCGAGGTCATCCATCGCCGTGGACCCTGGCGATCCTTCGAAGCGGTCGAATACGCGACCCTCGAATGGGTCGACTGGTTCAACCATCGCCGACGGCTGGAACCCATCGGCAACATCCCGCCTGCCGAAGCCGAAGATCAATATTATGCTGCCGCAGACAACATCAATATGGCAGCGTGACTCACAACCCAACGCCTCCGGTAGACCCGGCGCGGTTCACATCGCCGGAAGAACGGGTGACGAGTATCCAAGACTCCTTGCCACAAAGCGGGCAGGCCACAATCCACCCCAATCGCCTCCACGTGGACGACTGTTGGCTACCGGCACCAGCTTCGGGACGGCAGAAGAACCGGATTGGGTGCATCGAGAGATGCAGCACTCGACCCGGTTCGATGGCGGCGGCCCACAGTTAGCTGGGAATCTGCTTTTCCGGCCCGCAGTTAGGCCGTAGACTCATAAGCCCGCAACCAGAGGCGCATTGAGGCGAGTTTGACCATGGCGAGGAAGATTTCGGCGAGCTTGTCGTAGCGGGTGGCGATGCGG
>JAIETY010000105.1 GCA_019744885.1 Sphingomonas sp. | reverse complement strand
CTTGGGGCACGGGAAACACAAGCCGGGGAACGCGCGATGAAGCTATATGATGCCGCCTGGGCGCCGAGCCCGCGCCGCGTGCGCATCTATCTCGCTGAAAAAGGGATAGAGGTGCCGCGTGTCGACGTTGATCTGCGCGGTGGCGAGCATTTTGGCGAGGCCTATCTGGGCATCAACCCGCGCGGCACGGTGCCCGCGCTCGAACTCGATTCGGGCGAAGTTATTTGCGAATCGGCAGCGATCTGCCGCTATTTCGAAGCGGTGCAGCCCGCGCCGCCGCTGTTCGGCACCACGCCGACCGAGATCGGCCGCATCGAAAGCTGGACCCGGCGGATCGAAAGCGATGGCTATACCGCCGCAGTCTATGCCTTTCGTAACACGCGGCCCGCAATGGCCGACAAGGGCGCGGCGGGCAAATGGCCGCCGATCCCGCAGATTCCGGAGCTTGCAACGCGCGGGGCGATCATGTGGGGGGCATTTATGGCCGCACTCGACGCGCGCCTGGGGGAGAGCGAATGGATTGCGGGCGACGCGTTCAGCTTTGCCGATATCACCGCGCTGGTGACGATCGACTTTGCGCAGGCCGCCAAGCTGCTGGTGCCCGAGAATGACGTGCACCTGCGCCGCTGGTATCATGCGGTCACCGCGCGGCCGAGTGCCACCGCCTGAAGGCTTTCGAAAGCGCGCAAAGCTGCTATGGGGCGCGGCCTTGCTGCGGAGACATTGAGCTTGGACGATCGCCTCGAACTCGAAGTGCACGACATCGAAGTGCCGGTGCTGACCGGCATTTATTCCGAAGAAACGCACTTGCCGCAGCCGCTGCGGATTTCGATCACGGTCGAGCTTGAATGTCCGCCGCATTTCGCGCCCGACATGCCGCTCGGCGCCTCGAAAAACTATCTCGACCTGAAGCGCGCGGCGACGAGCGCGCTGCCGCCGGGCGTGCACTTTACGCTGATCGAGGCGGTGGCGGATCACATCGCCGAAACACTGATCGTGCAGGACGCGCGGGTGCGCTGGGTGAAGGTGAAGATCGTCAAGCTCGCGATTTCGGAAAATGGCGAGTCGATCGGGATCACCCTGCTAAGGCACCGGCGGTAGCGGTGGCGGTGCGGGTGATCACGCTGGCGGCGGGCGCCACCGTGGGGGCGCTGGTAGCGGCAGTGCGTGAGGGCGCAGCCGAGGTGATTATCGTCGAAGTCGCCCCCGACATTGGCGCGCTCGAACGCCATCTGATCCTCGCCGCGATCACCCCGCTTGCGATCGAGCTGGCGCCGGGCACACGGCTATGCGCCATTGATGTGGGCGCGGGGGCGGAAGCCGAGGATGTGGCGGCGGTGCGCGATTGGCTGGCAGGGGCCGAGTGCACGACGGGGCAAGTGGTGGCGGTAACGGCGGAGTAGGGCTACCTCGCCATACACTCCACCGTTCGTCCCGAGCGTAGTCGAGGGGCGGGCGCGAGGCGAGTCGCTTGGGGCCGGTCCCTCGACGTTGCTCGGGACCAACGGATGTGGGTGGGCGAAGGGAGGAGCGCGCCCACACGGATTCCGGGCGTAAAATCAGGACACCCGCCGCAGGGCAGGGGAAATTCGACCGGCGCGTTTGCCACGCGTTCGGGGCTCGGCGACTTGGGCAGTGATGCTTTCAGTCTTTGAAGCGCCGAGACTGAATTGGCCCGATGAAGTGCACGCCGTCGCCGGGAAGTTCTCCCGGCCTGATGTGGCTGCTTTCGAGTTTAGCCGCTTGGGCGGTTGCCCGCTCAGGCGACGCCCTACGTGCGTTTACCTTATCGGTGCCGGGGTGATGCGGATCCGTCTTTACCCGATCGACTTTTCCGCGCCGGTCGAAGATCGCCGCTTGGCCCCTTGCGAGGCGGCGCGGAGACCCCATCACCACCCCCGCGCTGGCCTTTTCGAAGGGGTGGTGATGGGGAGAGGCGTTAGCCTATTTGGTTTGTTTTGTCAAGGGGGTTGGATTGGCTAACGGTCCGCAGATGACGCCTCAGCGTTCGATATGGCATAGTTCCCATATGACTGATTCGGAATTCGACCCGCTCGCCGTTGAAAACGTAGGCGTTACGCTTGCTGCACAACTACTGGAGCAACCCACGACAGCCTTTCCACCGCCCGAGCGCTTCAATGGACCCGGCGTGTATGCGCTCTACTACACCGGCAGCAATCCGGCATATGCGCCGCTAGTAGCACTCGATCGTGGCCGCTGCGCCTATCCTGTTTATGTTGGGCGCGCGGCTCGTGAAAATAAGAATCAAGGCTTCAGCCCGCGACCTAGTACTGGTCAGGAACTGTATAAACGTATCAAGATTCACTATGAATCTGTAATTCAAACTTCAAACATCGATGCAGTTGACTTCAGGGTCAGATACTTGGTCCTGAAGCCCGCTTATATCAATCTCGCTGAGTCAGTTTTGATTATGGCGTTCCGCCCGCCTTGGAATGGAATGGGGCTAGGAAGTAACATTACCGGTGGCCCCAGGATGGCGGGAAAAGGATCGCTTTGGGATTCCTTACATCCTGGCCGCAAAGGCCGCCCGGCGGGCTCGGTGGAGAGGGCGCAGCAAGCCGCTGACCTCATTGCGCAACGCGTCGCAGAACTTCACGAGCCCTCATCTGATCCCATTATTCGTGGGATGCATGAGCGGATCATGAAGTTTGTATGAGGCACTCGTGGACCTGATTAGCGACTGCTGCCCCCAGCCGACAAGGCACCGCATTCCCGAGTTGGCGCATTGTCTCCGTCCACGATCCTTGAAAATACATATCGTTCGGAAAGGTTTGCAGGCGTGCACTTTCACGGATTGTGAAGTACCGCACTGAACCGTCGGGTCGGCGTAACATGTTTTCCCCCCCCGGCACCCCATGCACGCCAGCTTTCAGCGTCTTGGCGGGTTCGTCCAGCGGACTGCCCGTGTGCCCGGCATATGATCGCGCACCCGGCTGCAGCTTATGGTCGTGGTAGCGGCTCGCGGCACCCGGTTGCAATTCAGGGTCAGGTAAATCGGCTATCGCATCGCGAACTGTTAACCATGGCTCTTCTTTTGGGAACTGGCGCAGTTGGGCTGCACGTGCGCTCGCCCGGCCCGGCTCCGGTCGATCCTTCCTCGCAACGCGGTGCAGATCCCAATACAAGTTTGTGCGATACTGCCACCAAAGCAACGCGTCCTGCGTATGCGTTGCTGTTGGAAAGTGCCATTTGACACCTGTGTCCGCGCGGAAGCCAACGATGAAGACCCGCTCGCGCCTCTGGGGAACTCCGTAATCGGCAGCGTTCAGCACGCGCATGACGACGTTGTATAGCAACCCGTCATGTTTCCCTTTGGTCTCATAATCTTCCAAACGACCGAGATGATCGAGCCAAGGTTCGTCTTCTCGAGACATGAGGTCGGGGTGTCGTAATTGAAGACGGATATACTCAAGGTAATTCGCGAACGTTGAACGCGTCAGCCCTTTCACATTCTCAAAGACGAAGGCACGCGGCTTCAATTCGCGCACGGCACGAATTGCCTGTGGAAACATATCGCGCTTATCTAGAAAGGCTCGGTGCTGTCCGCCGAGCGAAAACGGCTGACACGGTGGCCCGCCCGTCACAAGGTCCACGGTGTGTTTGAGACCCTTGAAATCGAACAGGCTGACGTCACCTTCGGTCAGCGGCCATTTGTCAATTGGCGAAAGCCCGCGTTCTTGGTTTTGGCGGATTGTGTCGCACGCCCAACGGTCCCAGTCGATGACAGCTATCGGCTCGAACCCGGCCTGGCTCACGCCGATCCCCAAACCGCCAGCGCCGACGAATAGCTCCACCGACTTCATTCAAACATGCCTCGAATCACGTTCACCAATCGTTCTGACAATGCACGGCGATTTATCGATCGGCAACACCCCCCAAATGTATCCCACACTCCACCTTCGCGAACCCGCGCCATCTTCCCGCGCGCGCGTCTTCGCCCTCCACCACCACGCTGGTGCACGGCGCGCAGCCGATTGAGGGGTAGCCTGCGGCTTCGAGCGGGTGGCGGGGGAGGGCGTGGGCCGCGAAATACGCGTCGAGGTCGGCCTTTTGCCAGTCGCGCAGGGGGTTGATCTTCAGGCGGTCGGCGGTGTCGCTGGGGTCGATCTCGACCAGCGGGAGCGCGGTGCGGGTTTCCGCCTGATAGGCTTTGCGCCCCGATATCGTCGCGTCGAACCCGGCGAGCGCGCGCGCGAGCGGGCGGACTTTGCGCAAGTCGCAGCAGCCGTCGGGGTCGTAGGACCAGCGCTCGCCCTTCGCATCGCGCGCGGTGAGATCGGCGGGGTCGGGGGTGAGGCTGCGCAGGTCAGTGAGCCCGAGCCGCGCGGCGAGCGCATCGCGATAGGCGAGCGTTTCGGGGAAATGCTTGCCCGTGTCGAGGAAGAGCACCGGCACGCTGCGGTCGACTTGCGCGACCATGTGCAGCAGCACCGCCGCTTCGGCGCCGAACGACGAGACCAGCGCGATCCGCCCCGCGAGCCGATCACCGATCAGCGCGGCAATCGCTTCGGCAGCGGGCAGGGGGCTCAGCCGCGCGTCGAGATCAGCCGCCTGCGCCGCGGTGAAGCGGGGCGCCACGTCGATCACGTCACGCGGGTGCGAGTCAGCCATGGCGCAGTTTCCACACCGGCACCGCGCCGTCGGCAGCGGGCTGGTACACATAAGGGAAGCGCGCGAGCGCGGCGTCGAGCGTCGCCTGGTCGATCGGCGCTTCGGGCGCGAAGCTGTCGAAGCCGCAGCGGCGCATGAACGGCACTTGGTCAACGAGCACATCGCCCGCCGCGCGCAGCTCGCCGGTATAGCCCGCCTCGCGCAGCACCCGCGCCGACGAATAGCCCCGCCCGTCGCGAAAGCTCGGGAAGCTGACTTCGATCAGCGCGAGCCGATCGAGCATCGGGATCAGCGCGCGGGCATCGTCGCCCGCCTCGATGCGGACGGCGGTGGCGTTGGTCTGATCGGCGAGGAACGCGTCGAGCGTGACGGCGGGCTCGTCATGCGCATCGTCGTCGCGGAAGCGCAGCAATGTCTCAACCATAGATGGCTTCCTTGAAGGGGTCGATGCCGACGCGGCGATAGGTGTCGATGAAGCGCTCGCCGTCCTCGCGGACTTGCAGATACAGGTCGGTCGCGCGTTCGACCGCGTCGACGATGCCGTCCTCGTCAAAGCCGGGGCCGGTGATGCGGCCGAGGCTGACGTCCTCCGCGCCCGATCCGCCGAGCAGGAGCTGGTAATTCTCGGTCCCCTTACGGTCGACGCCGAGGATGCCGATGTGGCCGGCGTGGTGGTGGCCGCAGGCGTTGATGCAGCCGCTGATCTTGAGCTTCAGCTCGCCGATGTCGCGCTGGCGCTGCGGGTCGGCGAAGCGCTGGGCGATTTTCTGCGCGACCGGGATCGAGCGGGCATTGGCGAGGCTGCAATAATCGAGGCCGGGGCAAGCGATGATGTCGCTGATCAGGTCGAGATTGGCAGAGGCGAGCCGGGCGGCGACGAGAGCGTCGTAGACGGCGCGAAGGTCGGCCTGACGGACATGGGGGAGCACGATGTTCTGCGCGTGGGTGACGCGGCATTCGTCGAACGAATAGCGTTCGGTCAGGTCGGCCATCACGTCCATCTGCGCCGACGTCGCGTCGCCGGGGATGCCGCCGATGGGCTTGAGGCTGATGTTGACGATGGCATAGCCGGGTTGCTTGTGGGGCTTGACGTTCTGGTCGCGCCAAGCGGCGAAGGCGGGGTCGCCATCCGCAATCCCGTTGGTGTCGAGCGAACCGCTCTTGGCCTGTTTCTCGACTGCGCTCGAAACGAACGGGGGATTTTTTGACTCCCCCCCGTCACCGTTAGTGTCGAGCGAAGTCGAGACACGGGAGGCGGGCGAGTCGCTTGAGGCTTGTCCCTCGACGTTGCTCGGGACGAACGGGGGGGCGGGGGGAGAAGTTTCAAACGGCGGGGGCGCGAACTGGGCGCTAATCCGCTCGAGCTCGCTGAGCGGCGGGTCGATGCCGAGCTGTTTGACGTTGTCGAACTCTTCCGCGACCTGGCGGCGATATTCGTCGGCGCCGATTTCGTGGACGAGGATCTTGATCCGCGCCTTGTAGATATTGTCGCGGCGGCCGTAGCGATTATAGACGCGCAGGCACGCCTCAATATAGCTCAGCAGGTCTTCGGCGGGGACGAAATCCTTGATTTCGGGCGCGATCATCGGCGTGCGGCCCATGCCGCCACCGACGAAAACGCGCGCGCCGAGCTGGCCCTCGCGCCGCACCAGCTGGATGCCGATGTCGTGCAGGCGCATCGCCGCGCGGTCCTCGTCGGCGGCGATGACGGCGATCTTGAACTTGCGCGGCAGGAAGCTGAATTCGGGGTGGAAGCTCGACCATTGGCGCAGCAATTCGGCCCAGGGGCGCGGATCGGCGACTTCATCCGCAGCGGCGCCGGCATATTGGTCGGAGCTGATGTTGCGGATGCAATTGCCGCTGGTCTGGATCGCGTGCATCTCGACGCTGGCGAGTTCGGCCAGCAAATCAGGGGCTTCGGCGAGTTTTATCCAATTATACTGGATGTTCTGGCGCGTGGTGAAATGGCCATAGTCGCGGTCGTATTTGCGCGCGATGTGCGCGAGCATCCGCATCTGCGCGCCCGACAGCGTGCCATAGGGGATGGCGACGCGCAGCATATAGGCGTGGAGCTGGAGATAGAGCCCGTTCATCAGCCGCAGCGGCTTGAACTGATCCTCGCTGATCGCGCCCGAGAGGCGGCGGTTCACCTGATCGCGAAATTCCTCGACCCGGGCATCGACGATCGCCTGGTCGTAAGTGTCGTATTTATACATGGATTAGCTGCCCTGCTGAACGAGCGTGAGGGGGTAGTGGCGGACGATCGTGCCGAGTTGGGCGAGGCCCTGGCCGTCGATCTTGATCTCGCGGTGCGCGGCGCGGATTTTTTTGAAGGCGTCGGCGACACCCGGTGCGTCGTGACCCTGCGGCGTCGGATAGCCGACCGCGACGATGACGTCCCAATCGGCGGGCTCGCTGTCGGCGCGTTCCATCAGGGCGTAGCTGGTGAACAGCCCCTGCTGAATGCCGATGCGGTCCATCGCGAACCAATTGCGTTCGATATAGGCGATGAGGGCCGCGCGCTTGCCGGGGGCCGCGCGGAGGTAGGTTTGGGTGATGTGGCGCGTCGGCGCCTTGGCGACGGGTGCCTCGGGCGGTGTGGCATACGCGGCGGGGGTGACGCTTGCCAGCGCGAGCGCAAGGGCGAGGCGGGCGATCATATCACCCAAGCCCCAGCGTCTGGGTCAGCGGGCTTTAGGGTCAGGTCGGGGCGCACCGTGGGGCCGAGTGCGCGGACGCGGTCCTTGATGTGCGCGGGGCGGGGGCCTTCGGGGGTAGCGTCGGCGTCGATGACATAGGGCGCGTTGACGCGGCGCGCGCCTTCCTCGGCGCGGGCAATGGCTTCGCCGCGCGTGTCGACATCGGCGGCATCCTCGACATGGCGCGACCAGCCAGCGCCAGTCCACCAGATCACATCACCGGTCGGTAAATCATTTCCGGTCAATATCTTCACGCCATCATCTCCGCCGTTATGGCAAGTTGGTTCAGGGCAGGCCCACCGCGCGCAGCAACCGCGCCGACGACGATGACGGCGGGGCTGACCACGCTTTCGCGCAGGATCAGCGCGCCGAGATCCGCGAGCACGCCGCGCAGCACCCGCGCCTCGGGACGCGTGCCATTCTCCAGCACCGCGACGGGCATGTCGGGGGCGACGCCCTCGGCGATCAACTTGTCGGCAATCGCCTGCGACGTCGCAATGCCCATATAGATCACCAGCGTGCGGCCTTTGCCCGCAAGGCCGGTCCAGTCCTGTTCGGACAAGCCCTGACACTGCCCCGCGACGAAGGTGACCGCGCTCGACACCTGACGGTGCGTCAGCGGCATCAGTGCTTGTGCAGCGGCGCCCATCGCGGCGGAAATACCCGGGATCACCTCAACGGGCACACCAGCGGCGAAGCAGGCCTCCGCCTCTTCACCGCCACGCCCGAAGATGAACGGATCGCCGCCCTTCAGCCGCACGACGAGCTTGCCACGCTTGGCCTCAGCGACGAGCAGGTCGTTGATCGCTTCCTGCCGCATCGTGTGGCGGCTGCGCGCCTTGGCGACCGAGACGCGCGAGGTGTCGGGAGCAAGCGCCAGAATGCGCGGATCGACCAGCCCGTCATGCACGATCAGATCGGCGACAAGGATCGCGTCGCGCGCCTTGACCGTCAGCAGACCGGGGTCGCCCGGGCCTGCCCCCACAAGCAAGACGCGGCCAATATTGGGGGAGTCGGATCGGGTCATCGGCTGCGCACTTGGCCCTCCACAACAAGCATCGCAACGGATCGATGCTTGGCCCGCGCCAAGCATAGCTATCGCGCCGTCACCCGTCACGCAGCCCAATGCCGATCAGTGCGCGGGCCTGTTCGGATTCGCTTGAGACGACTGGATAGGCGCAATAATCGGCGGCGTAGTAAGCGCTGGGGCGGTGATTGCCCGACCAGCCGATACCGCCAAAGGGGGCGGCCGAACTCGCGCCATTGGTCGGCTTGTTCCAGTTGACGATACCGGCGCGGGCATTGGCCCAGAATTGGTCGTAGAGCGCCGGGTCCTGGCAGACGAGCGACGCCGACAGGCCATAGCGGGTGTTGTTCGCTTCAGCGATGGCATCCTCGAAGCTGCCGACGCGAATGACTTGCAGGATCGGGCCGAACAGCTCGATGTCGGGGCGGTCGTTCATTTCGGTCACGTCGATCACGCCGGGGGTGAGGAACGGGCGGTCGGCGATCGGGCGCTGCATGTGGCGGATCGGGCGCCCGCCGCGCGACATCAAGGTGACGAAGCTCTCGGTGAGCAGATCGGCGGCTTCATTGTCGATCACTGGCCCCATGAAGGGCTGCGGATCGGCATGTGGATCGCCGACGATCACCCGGTCGAGCAGCTTGGCGAGTTCTTCGAGCAGCGGCCCTTGCAACCGTTCATCGACGATCAGTCGCCGCGCCGCCGTGCAGCGCTGCCCCGCGCTGGTGAAGGCCGATTGCACCACCAGCACGGCCGCCGAATGGAGATCGGGCGTGTCCCAGACGATGATCGGGTTGTTGCCGCCCATTTCGAGCGCGAGAATCTTTTCGGGCTTGTCGGCGAAAGCGCGGTTGAGCGCGATGCCGGTGCGCGCCGAGCCGGTGAACAACAGCCCGTCGATATCGGGATGCGCGGCGAGCGCCTTGCCCTCGGCCGGGCCGCCGATCAGCAGTTGCAGCACGCCCTTGGGCACGCCGGCTTCGTGGAAGCAATCGACGAGGAAAGCGCCGACGGCGGGCGTCTTCTCCGACGGCTTGAACACCACCGCATTGCCCGCGAGCAGCGCGGGGACGATATGGCCATTGGGCAAATGCGCCGGGAAATTATAGGGGCCGAGCACCGCGAGCACGCCGTGCGGCTTGTGCCGCAGCGCGAGCCGCCCGGCGAGTTGGCTGTCGAGGCGGCGCTGTGCGCTGCGTTCGGCATAAGCAGTGGCCGAGATATTGACCTTGCCGATCACCGTGTCGATTTCGGTGCGCGCTTCCCAAAGCGGCTTGCCGGTTTCGCGCGCGATCAGATCGGCGAAGGCATCGGTTTTGGCGCGCACGACATTGGCGAAGCGGCGCAGCGCCTCCAGCCGATAGGCGAGCGGCTGCGCGGCCCAGCTGCCCCAGCTTGCGCGCGCGGTGGCGACGGCCTCATCGACGTCGCCGGGCATGTTGCGCCACAGCACCGCCCCGGTCGCCGGTTCAATCGAGACGATTTCCTGCCCCGCCATTCAATCCCGTCCTCTCAATCCCGCGCTCTTGCCCCAGAATGCGGGGCTTTGCCAAGCATTGCCGATCAATCGGCAAGCGCGGCGCCCATTTGCCGGATGGCGGCGACCTTTGCCTCGAACGGCGCCCAGTCGTCGGCCTCGGCAATGGCGGCCCAAATCGCTTCGACATCATCGATCAGCATCGCGCACGCTGGTCCGCTCCAGAAGGCTTCGTCGCGCGGTTTGCGGGGGCGGTACTCGGCGAGCGCCGCGCGCGCTTCGGCGAAGGCGTCGCCCAGCGCATCGGGGATGCGCCCGCCGAAGCTTGCGTGGAAGAATTCGGCGAGCGGCGCGGCCGAAGCGCGCAGCCCGCGCTCGATTGCCTCGATCACCGCGACATCGCTGGTGCCGCGCGGGATGACGCCAAGCCGCCACAGCATCGCGTCGGTGACGACGGGCTGGTAGTGGTCGCCAAAGCTCTCAAGCACGTCGATCAGCGGCTGGGCATCAACAATCACGCGCAAAGCGACCGCGAGCTGCATCACATCCCAATGGATCGCTTCGGGCTGGCGGCCAAAGGCGTAAAGGCCCGCATGGTCGAAATAGGCCGCCGTGAAGCCGGGATCCCAAATGGGCACGAAGCGCCACGGGCCGTAATCGAAGCTTTCGCCCGAGACGTTGATATTGTCGCTGTTGAGCACGCCGTGGACGAAGCCCGCTGCCATAAACTGCGCCGCGAGCCGGGCGGTGGTGCCGACCACCAGATCGAGCAGCCGCACCGGATCGCCGCTGGTGTCGCCATAGTAATGGCGGAGCGCATAGTCGGTGAGACGCTTGAGCCCGTCGGTGTCCTCAAGATAGGCGAGCCGCTGGAAGGTGCCGATGCGGATATGGCCGTGGCTGAGGCGCACCAGCACCGCCGCGCGCGTGGGGGAGGGTTCATCGTTGCGGTCGAGCGCTTCACCGGTTTCGATCAGCGAGAAGCTCTTCGAGGTTTCGACGCCCAGAGCTTCGAGCATTTCGGTAGCGAGGATTTCGCGCACCCCCCCTTTGAGTGTCAGCCGTCCGTCACCGAAGCGGCTGTAGGGCGTCTGGCCGGAGCCTTTGGTGCCGAGATCGAGCAGCCGGTCGCGGTCGTCGTAAAGCTGCGCGAACAGGAATCCGCGCCCGTCGCCGATATCGCGATTATACACGCGGAATTGATGGCCGTGGTAGCGCAGCGCGAGTGGCTGGGGGAGTGACCCCGGCAGCGGCGCGAACCGCCCGAAATGCTGGACCCACGCAGCATCGTCGAGATCGCCGAGCCCGACGCGCGCGGCCCAGCGCTGATTGCGGAAACGCAGCCGCGTTTCGGGGAAGTCGGCGGCGGCGACCGGATCGTAAAATCCCTCGCCCAGCGCGAGGATGGCCGAAGCGGGGCGATAGGCGGGTTGCGGGGCGATGGGCATCCGGCGATATGGGGCAGCACAGTGCAGGGACGCAACATGGCCTCGTATGAAAATCGATACTGGTGGTCGCGCGACGGCGTTCGGCTCCACGCGCGCGATTATGCGCCGCGCGATGCCGCCAAGGCAGCGGGGCGCCCGCCGATCCTGTGCCTGCCGGGTCTGACCCGCAATGCGCGCGATTATGATGCGGTCGCGGCGCGGCTGAGCGCCGAATGGCGCGTGCTCGCGGTGAACCTGCGCGGGCGCGGCGAAAGCGGCTATGCCAAGGACCCGATGACCTATGTCCCGCTCACCTATGTGCAGGATGTCGAAGCGCTGCTGACCGAAATTGGCGCCGATCGCTATGTCGCCTTCGGGACGTCGCTGGGCGGGATTGTGACGATGCTGCTGGCGGGCGCGGCGCATGAGCAGCTTGTCGGCGCGCTGCTCAATGATGTCGGGCCGGACATCGACCCGGCGGGGCTCGCGCGGATTCGCGGCTATGTCGGGCGCAGCCACACCTGGCCGACATGGATGCACGCCGCGCGCGCGGTCGCCGAGGCCAATGCCGACACCTATCCCGATTATGCGATTGGCGACTGGCTGGCAATGGCAAAGCGACTCTACCGCGTCAATGCGGCGGGGCGAATCGTGCTCGATTATGACATGAAAATCGCCGAACCGTTCCGCGTGCCGGGCAATGAAGCCGGCCCCGACATGTGGCGGGCGCTCGACCGGCTGAAAGGGCTGCCGGTCGCGATCGTGCGCGGCGCGGCGTCCGATATCCTGCCCGAGACGACGGCGGCGCGGATGCTCGCCGAACTGCCGGGGGCGACGCTGACCACCGTGCCGCGTACCGGGCACGCGCCCA
Source organism: Sphingomonas sp. (assembly GCA_019744885.1). GTDB lineage: Bacteria > Pseudomonadota > Alphaproteobacteria > Sphingomonadales > Sphingomonadaceae > Sphingomonas. Next base: position 11,670 of record JAIETY010000105.1, on the reverse strand, counting down.
CGCTCGCAGAGCCTGAAGCGGCAGCCGCGATCGACGCGCTGCTGGCGCGCATTGCGGAACAAGCGGGCGGCTGAGCTTTTGTCCGCCGTGATGCCGCTTGCCGACCGCCTGATTTTTACGCCGCACGACGTTGATCTGTCGCGCTCGCCGCTGGCGCAGCGGTTGGGGGCTGAAACCTATGTGCTGGGCGCGTTCAACCCGGGGCTGACATGGCTACCGAACGGCAATCTGCTGCTGATGGTGCGTGTGGCGGAGGCGTTGCGGCAGCCGGTGTGGGACGGGCATGTCCATGCGATCCGCTGGGCGGCGGGCGAGGTCATGCTCGACGCCTGGCCGCTCGACGCGGTCGATATGAGCGACCCACGGGTTTTCGCTTTGCGCGACCGGGTGTCAAAGACGATCGCGCTGACCTCGCTGTCGTGGCTGTTGCCGGTCGAATTGACGCCCGACGGCGGCGCGGTTGTCGCAATCGACTATGACCGGGCGATTGTGCCGTCGGCGCCCTATCAATGTTATGGGATTGAGGATCCGCGTATCTCGCGGGTCGGTGATCGGTGGCTGATGACGGTGTGTTCGATCAGCCCGGAGCGGCAGGCGACCTCGCTCTTCAGCTCGCGCGATGCACGCGACTGGAGCCTTGAAGGGCTGGTGCTCGATCACCAGAACAAGGACATGCTGATCTTCGAAGGGCTGATCGGCGGGCAGTTTTGGGCGCAGACGCGGCCGCTGGGCGATGTCTATTTCGCTTATCCGCCGGGAAGCGACTGGGTGAGTGGCCCGGCGATCAATCTCGCGAGCTCGCCCGACGCGCTACACTGGAAGCCGTGCGAGCGCCCCGGCATCCGGCCTTCTGCGGGATCGCGCGCGACGGCGCGGATCGGCGGCGGGGCGCCGCCGGTGCTGACCGAGCGCGGCTGGCTGAGCCTGTGGCACGGGGTCGAGCCCAATGGCGGGGTGGGGACGTATCGCACGTATTGGTCGCTGCTCGACCGCGATGATCCGTCGGTGATCATTGCGACCGGCGAAGCGCCGCTGATCGAAGCGAACCCAGCGCTAACCGCGCCGCTCAAGGAGTTGATGTACCTCGACGATATCGTCTTCACGACCGGCATCGTCGATGCGGGCGACCACTATATCGTCGCGAGCGGCGAGGCCGATCTCGCGTGCCGGATCACGCAAATCGACAAGGCGGTCTTCGCCTGAAGGGCTGGCAACCGCGCGAAACCGCGCTAACGAAGCAGCGATGGCCGCGATCCACATCCTCCACCTGCATTCGAGCTTCGACCTGGGCGGGAAGGAAGCGCGCGCGGTGCGGTTGATGAATGCGTTTGGCGATGTCGCACGGCACACGATTGTGTCAGGCGTGCCCGAGGCGACTGGTGCGCGCGATGCGATTGCCAAGGGCATTGCTTATGATATCGCGCAAAACCCGCCGCCGCTGACCGGCAAGCCCTCGGTCGCGCGCTATGAAGCGATTGCCAAATATATGCGGCGCTTCGATCTGGTGCTGAGCTATAATTGGGGCGCGATCGACGGGGTGATGGCGCGGCGCGTGTTCGGCAAGGGCACGCCGCCGATCGTTCACCACGAGGACGGCTTCAACGCCGACGAAGCGGGCGGGCTGAAGCCCGAGCGTAACATGTACCGGCGGATTGCGCTCGGCGCGGCGCATGCGCTGGTGGTGCCGTCGCGCACGCTTGAGACGATCGCGCTGGGGACGTGGAAGCAGCCCGCCGGTCGCGTTCACCGCATCGTCAACGGCATCGATGTCGCGCGCTATGCGGCCGCGCCGGGCGCACGGACGATCCCGGGCTTTCGCAAGAAGCCGGGCGAAGTCGTGATCGGTACGCTGGCGGGCTTGCGCGCCGTGAAGGACTTGCCGCTGCTGGTGCGCGCGTTCGGCGGGCTGTCCGGCCCGGTACGGCTGGTGATTGTGGGGGAGGGCCCTGAACGCGGCGCGATTCAAGCGGCGGCTGATGCAATGGGCATTGCCGACCGCGTGCATTTGCCCGGATTTCTGCCTGATCCGGCGCGTTACATCGGGCTGTTCGACATGCTCGCGCTGTCATCGCGCAGCGAGCAATTCCCGATTGCGGTGGTAGAAGCGATGGCGGCGGGTCTGCCGGTGGTCGCGCCGCCAGTCGGTGACGTACCCACGATGGTTTCTGTCGAGAACCATCCCTATATTGCGCGCGGCGGCATCGAATTGTGGCTGCGTGATGCGATGCAGGCGCTGGTCGCCGATGCTGACCTGCGCGCGCGTGTCGGTGCAGCGAACCGGTTGAAAGCACAGGCAGAATATGCCGAAAGCGGCATGATCGACGCCTATCGGCGGCTCTATGCGGCAGCAGCGGGGGCGCCGGGGATTTTGGGTTGAGGCCGAATTTTGTCGAATTTGGGCAAGATTACGCTATAAATATGGCTTTGGTGCTGGAGAGAAGTGCGTGTTCAAGGGTGTACGGCCAATCCTGTATGGCGGTCAGGAAGTCTGGCCCCTCGTCGAGGGCGGCAAGGGTGTCGCCGCGACCAACCACGCGAGCGCGGGCGCCTGGGCAGCGGCGGGCGGCATTGGCACGGTGTCGGCGGTTAATGCCGACAGCTATGACGCCGAGGGCAAGATCATCCCGCAACTCTATCGCGCGCTCACCCGGCGCGACCGGCACGAGGAACTGGTCCAGTACGCCATTGACGGCGCGGTCGAGCAGGTCCGCCGCGCGTTCGAGATTGCGGGCGGCAAGGGTGCGATCAATATCAATGTGCTCTGGGAAATGGGTGGCGCGCAGCGGGTACTGCACGGTGTGCTGGAGCGGACGCGTGGCATGGTCGCGGGCGTCACTTGCGGGGCGGGCATGCCGTACAAGCTGTCCGAGATCGCCGCCTCTTACGAAGTGAACTATCTGCCCATCATCAGCTCGGCGCGTGCCTTCCGCGCGCTGTGGAAGCGCGCTTATTCGAAGGCGCAGGAATGGCTCGCGGCGGTGGTCTATGAAGACCCCTGGCTGGCGGGCGGCCATAATGGCCTGTCGAATGCCGAAAACCCGCTCGAGCCGCAGGACCCGTACCCCCGCGTGAAGGCCCTGCGCGAAACGATGCGCGAAGGCGGTATCCCCGATTCGGTGCCGATCGTGATGGCCGGCGGCGTCTGGTATCTGCGCGACTGGAATGAGTGGATCGACAATCCCGAGCTCGGCCAGATCGCGTTCCAGTTCGGCACGCGCCCGCTGCTGACTCAGGAAAGCCCGATCCCGCAGGGGTGGAAGGACAAGCTGACCAATATCGAGCCGGGCGAAGTGCTGCTCCACCGTTTTTCGCCGACGGGTTTCTATTCGAGCGCGGTGCGCAATCCGTTCCTGCAAGCGCTCGAAGCGCGGTCGGAGCGGCAGATTCCCTATTCGACCGAAGCGGCAGGCGACCACCAGTTCCAGCTCGACGTCGGGGTGAAGGGCAAGAATTTCTGGGTGACCAAGGGCGATCTGATGCGCGCGCGCGGCTGGTACGGCGCGGGCTTTACCGATGCGCTGAAGACGCCCGACAATACATTGGTGTTCGTGACGACCGAAGAGAAAGCGGCGATCCGCAAGGACCAGAGCGATTGCATGGGCTGCCTGTCGCAATGCGCCTTCTCGTCATGGATGGACAGCGAGACCAATTCGACGGGTCGGTTGGCCGATCCGCGCAGCTTCTGCATCCAGAAAACGCTGCAGGACATCGCGCACGGCGGCGACACCGAGCAGAATCTGATGTTCGCGGGGCATGGCGCTTACAAGTTCAAGCAGGACCCGTTTTATTCGAACGGTTTTATTCCAACGGTGAAGCAGTTGGTGGACCGGATTTTGACGGGGGATTGACGCGCCCGCGCGCGCATCCCCCTCTGCGCGTCAAGCGTCGCGCAGCGCGCGGGGGATGAACAGGAGGCGCGCCATCACAATGCTGAGCACGAGCAGTCCGATCCCCGCTGCGGTGATGAAGCCATAGCGGGTGAAGGGCGTGACCGCGGGGTTGTCCAGGAGCGCCAGATAGGTCCGGCCCACGCCGATGCCGCTCAGCGTCGCAATCGTCGTCGTCGTGGTGATCCAGCTCGGCACGATGACCAAGCCCAGCGCCGCGACGCCGCGCTGCATCTTTCGAAAGTTCGAAAATACCGCATAGGAACCATAAGTGATCCCGACGATAGCAGCCACCCACAAGAGAGGGCTGGCGCTGTGGGTGGTCAAATGTTTCGGCGCAAAGCCAACCCCAAAGCCCACGCCGGCCATGTTCACGATCAAGCCGAACGCGTCAAACATCGCTTCGCTCAGGCCCGCATCAGCCTGGGTCTCGCCGGAATCGCGCGACGCGTCGCTTGGCCGGTCGGCGAGCCAGGGGCTTGCCGCTTCTTCGCTGCTTTCACCACCCTGATGGCGCAGCGCCCTGATCCGTGATGAGGCGTCGCTTGGCGCTGCCGGGACAAAGTGTTGTGGGCGTGTGGCCATCTTATCGTCTGGCTCGCTGCCTTCGTCGTCGACCTGATCAGGGAACAAGTCGTAATAGTCGCTCTTATCGGCATAGCCGCCGACTTTTCGCCCCGAAATATGCAGCAGCTGCAAGTCCGGATGGAGCTTGACCAGCGGGTCGGCGATTTCCTGCTGGCGTTCGATGATTGCCTTGATATCGGCTTGCCGACCCGCTTTGCCCATTGCCGCATATTCGGGAAAGTTCAGGCCATGATCCTCGAGGCAGTCATAGGCGATTTCGGATCGCGGATAGCCGGTCGTGTTGAAACGCTCGGCGATGTAGCGCAGCATCGGGGCGACACCATATTCGTCCTCGCCCATTCTTTCTTCTTCGGTTTCAAAGTCGTAACAGGCCGGTTCGCCCTTCCAGAAGGTCAGCATCGCCGTGGCGCGGTCGCAGTCCGGCTGGCTGACTATCCAGAACAGGCCATCGAGCCGATCATTCCAGTTGTGATTGTCGGCATAGCGATGCCAATCGTCGGGCGACGCATTTTGCAGGAATTGCATCTGGCGTTGGTGAAGGCGCTCGAACGCCAGTTCGACGCTATCCATGCTATCGTTCACTGCGGCCCCGATTTCTTGACTATCTGAAGAAAGTCACAGAGTTAGCAGGCGATATTTAAGACTTGGTCAACGCTGCGAAAGGTTTCGATCTGATCGAACAGTCGAGTATTATGCTCCGGCCCGGCGCTACCCCGCTGCATCCTTGCGCGAGCGCAGGATGATCATGACCGCGACCGACAGCAGCAGGATCGCGCTCGCTTCGAACACGATATTTTCGGGCTTCATGTCCTTGCCCTGGAGCACGATCAGCCGGGCAAGCGCGGTGATCGCGATGAAGATCGGATAGACGAACGGCGAGGCCGAGCCGCGCCCGGTATAGAACACGCCGATCATGCTGATGACTTCGGTGTAGAGGAACATCTGGAGGATGTCGGCGAGCGTCACCGTCATCGTCGTCAGCACCGACGCGATTTCGCGCGCGACCGCGCCGATCGTCAGCAGCGCGATGATGATCAGCAGGCCGTGTTCGAGCAAATGAAAGCTGGTGACGGCGAAGCTGCTGATCGCCTTGTCGGTGCTGGTCTGCTCATCCGGCTGCATGGCGTGGGTCCCTTGTCGTCGCCGCGACAGCCTAACCCAGTTTGTCGTGTCCGCCTATCGCGCGATTGGCGGTCGGGTGTAACGGAACTTCAATCAAGCTGACGTAAATCGCTGATGCCAAGGTGGAAATCTGCGGGGGGATGACATGTTTTATTCGATTACGTCCATGATCAGCTTGATCATCGGCCTGATATTGGCCTTTGTCGTCGTCGGTATCCCGACCGGCGTCATTCTGCGGCGGCTCGGCTATTCGGAATGGTGGGCGCTGGTGTTGTTCATTCCCGGCGGCGCGCTGGTCGGGCTGTGGGTGCTCGCCTTCGCCAATTGGCCGGGGCCGGACGCGCGCGCGCGGAAATAGCAGCTCATTATTTCGGCTCGAACGCCTTGGTTTCGCGGCGTTCGATGCACCAGACCACAAGCAGCGCCGAGCCGATCACGAGCGCGCCGCCCGCGATCTGGACCAGATCGAGCCGCTCGCCGAGCAGCAACACGCCGCCGAGCGCGGTCAGCAGCGAGATCAGCGGGAACAGCGCCGCCGCAAACGACGCGGGCAGATGGTGCAGCGCGCTGTTGAAAAGAAACAGCGCGATTCCGTGGACCACGATCCCGGCAACCGCGATTGCCGTCAGCGTGGAAGGAATGAGCAGCGGCGCCCAATCATAGGGGCCCGTCGCCGCCGTCGAAACGGCGATCAGGACCAACCCGAACCAGTGCCCCGCGATTGTCATGGCGAGCGGGTCGGCTGAACTCATCAGATAGCGCGAGCCGATCGTATCGAGTGCGGCAAAGCAAACGCCAAGCAGGATCAGCCCGATCCCGAGCGGCGAGACGGCCTCGACCGGCGAGAAAGCTCCCCCCAGCAAGGCGACCCCGACCATGCCGATCGGTGCCGCCGTCGCGACTCGCCACGTCGGCCGCTCGCCGAGCAAGGGCCAAGCAAGCAGCGCAACGATTCCTGCTTCGAGCGCGACGAGCAGACCCTCGACGCTGGCGGGGACAAGCTGAAGCCCGAGATAGAATAGCAAATAGGATAGTCCGGGCTGGAACAGTCCCGGCAACCCCAGCCGCCAGTCGGCCACGCGCGGCAACCGCCGCAGGCGCCAGCCGACGACGGTCAAGGCAATGGTGCTGGCGATGATCTGGATCAGCAGGACCGGGAGCACCGGCGCGGTTTCCAGCACAGCCTTGGTCGCGACGGTCGGCCCGGCGACGCAGGCGCAAGCGACAATCAGGGGGAGAAGTCCGGCCAGATCGCTCCGTGCGCGGACCGCGTCGGTGGTCACACCCACCCCTCCAGCACCTGGTCAGGCGGGCGGTGGCCGTCGGCCCAGACGCGGATGTTGGTGATGACTTTTTCGCCTGAGGCCATCCGGCCTTCATAGGTCGCGGAGCCCATGTGCGGGGTCATCACGACATTGGGCAGTGCGAGCAGGCGCGGGTCGATTTCGGGCTCGTGCCGCCACACATCGAGGCCGGCGCCCGCGAGCCGCCCCGATTCGAGCGCGTCGATCAGCGCTTCTTCATCGACAATCCCGCCGCGCGAAGTGTTGATGACATAGACATGGCACCGCAGCAGCGCGATCCGGTCGGCACTCAGCAGATTCTCGCTGTCGGCATTGCGTGGGGTATGCAGCGTCAGAATGTCGATATTGGCGAGCATTTCGTCGAGATTGGGGTGCCACTGCGCGCCCAGCTCGGCCTCGACGACTTTGGGCAGCCGGTTGCGGTTGTGGTAATGGATCGTGAGGCCAAAGGCGCGCGCGCGCCTTGCGACGGCTTGGCCGATGCGGCCCATGCCGATAATGCCGAGTGCCTTGCCGCCGATGCGGTGGCCGAGCATGCCGCCGGGGCTCCAGCCCTTCCACTGGCCCGACCGCACGAGCTTTTCGCCCTCGGCGAGGCGGCGCGGGACCGAGACGATCAGCGCCATCGTCATGTCGGCGGTGTCTTCGGTTAGCACGCCCGGCGTGTTGGTGACGATAATGCCACGGCGGCGGCACGCTTTCAGGTCGATATGGTTCACGCCCGCGCCGAAATTGGCGATCAGCTTTAGCCGCTCGCCCGCCGCGTCGATCAGCGCGGCGTCGATCTCGTCGGTGACGGTGGGGACGAGCACGTCGCAGTACTGCACGGCGTCGCAGAGCTGTGTGCGGCTGTACGGCGTGTCGTCGCGATTGAGCGTCACGTCGAACAATTGCTCCATCCGCGCCATGATTTCATCGGCGAGTTCGCGCGTCACCACCACCTTGGGATTGGGCACGCGGGGCAGGGGGCGTCTCATATCGGGCATGATCATGGCTTGGCGCGTCGTTTTGGCGGCGTCAACGGTGGTTGAAATGGGGCGGGGTCAACCGGTACAGCCATGACGACATTTTGGGGGAAAGATGATGCGACTGTTGACGGGCATGCTGATCCTCGCGCTCGCCGCGACGGGCCTTGCGGCAAGCGCCGACGCGCAGAAGCAGCGCGTGCCCTATTATGCGTCGATCGAGGCGTCGAAGGCCCGCATGCGCACCGGGCCGGGCCGCGAATTTCCGGCGAGCTGGCTCTATCAGCGCAGCGGCCTGCCGATCCGGGTGATTGCGGTCTACAAGGAATGGCGCAAGGTCGAAGACCCCGATGGGGCGAGCGGATGGATGCAGGCCAATCTGCTCAGCGATACCCGCACCGGCTATGTCATGGGCAGCGAGGCTGAACTGCTCGAAAAGCCGCAGTTCGGTGCCAAGCTGCTGTGGCGGGCGGCGCCCGGCGTGGTCGGGCGGATCAGCAAATGCGCGCGCGGCTGGTGCTGGATCGATGTGCGCGGGCGGGGCGGCTATGTCGAGGCGAACCGGCTGTGGGGCGTTGATCGCGACGAAGTGATTGGATGACCGCGTGGCGGATCGTCGAGGATGACGCAACTGGCCCGGAGATCACCGCACTGATCGCTTATCATGTGCGGACCGCGCATGAGACGACGCCGCCGCAACATGCCTTTGCGCTGGGGATCGAGGCACTCCGCGCGCCGGAGATCACGCTGTGGACGCTTTGGGAAGGCGATGCGCTGCTTGGCTGCGCGGCGCTCAAGGACTTGGGGCAGGGCGAGGGCGAGCTCAAATCAATGCGGACCGCGCCCGAGCATCTGCGCCGGGGCGTGGCGGCGCGCTTGCTTGAGCATGCGACCGGGGCGGCGCGCGCGCGCGGGTGGCACCGACTCAATCTCGAAACGGGCACGGGGTCGAGCTTTGCCCCGGCGTGGGAACTCTATCGGCGCGCGGGATTCAGCGACTGCGGACCCTATGCCGATTACGCCGAAAGCGACCATAATCGCTATATGACACTCGCGTTGGATGCTGAAAAAGCACCATAATTCAGCGCGACGTGCGTTTTCCTCGCAAGCGCACCATCGCGGCCTTGCCCCTCCACGGCCATCGTCCTAGAAGCGCCGCAATTCCTCCCTCTGGACATAAAGAGAGCCGTTTTGGTCGATCTGTCCCAGTATTTGCCGATCTTGCTTTTCCTGGGCGTGGCCCTGGTGTTGTCGTCCGCGTTCGTGTTCCTGCCGATGCTCGTGTCGCGGCTGATCGGCACGCATAATCCGACGCCGGAAAAGCTCACCGAATATGAGTGCGGCTTCCCCGCGTTCGAGGACAGCCGCAGCCAGTTTGACGTGCGTTTTTACCTCGTCGCGATCCTGTTCATCGTCTTCGATCTCGAAGCCGCGTTCCTTTATCCTTGGGCGGTGTCGGTATTCAAACTCGGCTGGGTGGCGTGGTTTTCGATGATGATCTTCATCTTCGAACTCGCGCTCGGTCTCGCTTATGCGTGGAAAAAGGGAGCCCTCGATTGGGAGTAGAACTCACGGCGCCGCCGCCCCCGGGCACGCTCCCGAACGTCGGCTTCCTCAACGATATCAACGCCGAGCTGGGCGACAAGGGGTTCCTTGTCACCTCGACCGAAGAGCTGTTCCAATGGGCGCGCACCGGCTCGCTCTGGTGGATGACCTTTGGTCTTGCGTGCTGCGCGGTCGAGATGATCCATGTCAACATGCCGCGCTATGATCTTGAAAGATTTGGGGCAGCACCCCGCGCGTCGCCGCGCCAGTCGGACGTGATGATCGTGGCGGGAACGCTGTGCAACAAGATGGCGCCTGCCTTGCGCCGGGTTTACGACCAGATGTCTGACCCGAAATATGTGATTTCGATGGGTAGCTGCGCCAATGGTGGCGGCTATTATCATTATAGCTACTCGGTGGTGCGCGGGTGTGACCGGATCGTGCCCGTGGACATCTACGTCCCCGGTTGCCCGCCGACCGCCGAGGCGTTGCTTTACGGCATCATGCAGCTCCAGCGGAAGATCCGGCGGGTGGGGAGTTTGGATCGGTGATTCCTTCGCTCAAAACCCCGTTCGCCCTGAGCTTGTCGAAGGGCCGTTCTTCTTGGCACGCGTGGCAAGAAGGACTGTGCTTCGACAAGCTCAGCACGAACGGTTCAGGGGGCCGTCTGTGAGGTCTCCGGCGCCTGCCTATGCCGCCAATGACGGCGTGATCGAGACCGCGCAGTCCGCGCTCGGCGACATGATTGTCGACACGCTTGATGCGGTGGGAGAAGTCACGCTGACGGTCGACCGCAACCGGCTCGTTGAAGCGATGACCTTGCTGCGCGACACGCCGGGGCTGGCCTATCAGCAGCTGATGGAAATCGCCGGTGTCGATTATCCCGAGCGGCCCGAGCGGTTCGATGTCTGCTATCATCTGCTCAGCCTGACCCGGAACCACCGCATCCGCGTCCGCGTGACCACCGATGAGGTCCAGCCGGTGCCGTCCGTCACCGGACTATGGCCGGTCGCGGGCTGGCTCGAGCGCGAAGTCTACGACATGTACGGCGTGCTGTTCAGCGGCAATGCCGACCTGCGCCGCATCCTGACCGATTACGGCTTTCGCGGCCACCCGCAGCGCAAGGACTTCCCGCTCAGCGGCTATGTCGAGCTGCGCTATTCGGAGGAATCGAAGCGCGTCGTGTATGAGCCGGTGAAGCTCGCGCAGGATTTTCGCACCTTCGATTTCACCTCGCCGTGGGAAGGGGCGGACTATGTCCTGCCCGGTGACGAAAAGGCCGAGCCGGAGGTCAAGAAATGAGCGAGGCCGTGCACGAGATCGACCCCGAAACGGGCGAAATCGCGATCGAAAATTACACGATCAATTTCGGCCCGCAGCATCCGGCCGCGCATGGCGTGCTGCGGTTGGTGATGGAACTCGACGGCGAGATCGTCGAGCGGCTCGACCCGCATATCGGCCTGCTCCACCGCGGCACCGAGAAGCTGATCGAGTATAAGACCTACTTGCAGGCGCTGCCCTATTTTGACCGGCTCGATTATTGCTCGCCTTTGTGCATGGAGCATTCGTACGTGCTCGCGATCGAGAAGCTGCTCGATCTCGAAGTGCCGATCCGCGCGCAATATCTGCGGGTTTTGTTCGCCGAGCTCACGCGCATTTCGAACCACATGCTCAACCTCGCGAGCCATGTCATCGACGTCGGCGCGCTGACGCCGGGCTTGTGGATGTACGAAGTCCGCGAGGATTGCCTCAATTTCTTCGAGCGCGCGTCGGGCGCGCGGATGCACGGCGCCTATTTCCGTCCCGGCGGCGTGCATCAGGATGTGCCGCTCAAGCTGCTGACCGACATCGGCGACTGGCTCGACACCCGGCTGCCGCGCTTGTTCGAGGATGCGATCAGCCTCGTCGCCGACAACCGTATCTTCAAACAGCGCAACGTCGATATCGCGCTGGTGAGCCGCGAAGACGCGATCAAATGGGGCTTTTCGGGGCCGATGATCCGCGCGGCGGGCATTCCGTGGGATTTGCGCAAGTCGCAGCCCTATGATGCTTATGCGCGGATGAATTTCGAGGTGCCGGTGGGCACGCGTGGCGATTGCTATGACCGGTTCATGGTCCGCGTCGAGGAAGTCCGCCAGTCGGCGAAGATCATCCGCCAGTGCATCGCCGAAATGCCCGACGGGCCGATCGCCAGCCTCGACCGCAAGGTGGTGCCGCCCAAGCGCGGCGAGATGAAGCAGTCGATGGAAGCGCTGATCC
>JAIETY010000173.1 GCA_019744885.1 Sphingomonas sp. | reverse complement strand
CAGCGGTGACGATTCGAACCGCCAGATGCGGCTCGCGATCATCAACGACGACATGCCGTTTCTGGTCGATTCGATTGCCGCGACGATCGGCGCGCACGACATCGCGATCGACCGCATCATCCACCCCGTCCTGCCGATCGAACGTGAAGACGACGGCACCTTCAGCAAGGTCGGATCGGGCACGCCCGAATCGATGATCTATATCGAGATGGAACGCGTCGATGCGCGGCGGCGCAAGGCGCTGCTCGGCGACATCGAGCGCCATCTGGGCAATGTCCGTGCCGCCGTGGCGGACTGGCAGCCCCTGCAGGACGTGATGGCAACCGATGCCGCGACGCTGACCGCAAGCAACAATCCGATCGAGCGCGAGGGCGGCGCTTTGCTCGGCTGGTTCCTCGCGCGCCATTTCACGCTGCTCGGCCACGAACATTGGCTGCGTGATGCGGGCACGACCGACCGGCTTGGCATCGCCCGCAATGTCCAAAAGGTGCCGATCCTCGCGGATAGCTCGCGCCAGCTCGCGCTCGACTGGTTCGCGGCGGGCAATCCGGCGCCGCTGCTCGTCAAGTCGAACCTGATTTCGAGCGTCCACCGCCATGTGCCGCTCGATCTGGCGATCGTGCCGGTCCGCGACGGCGCCGCGTTGATCGGCCTGTCGATCCATGCGGGCCTTTGGACATCGAGCGCGCTGCACGCGCCACCGCAGGATGTGCCGGTGCTGCGCGCACGGCTGAGCGCGCTGGAGGCAAAATTCGGCTTCGATCCCAAAGGCCACACCGGCAAGGCGCTGAGTCACGCGCTCGGCGCGTTGCCGCATGATCTGGTGACGGCGTTCGAGCAGGGCAGTCTTGAGACACTCGCGCTGACCGCGATGTCGCTCGCCGATCGGCCGCGCGCCGAGATCGTGCTCGTGCGCTCGACGCTTGGGCGGCACATGTTCGCCTTTGTCTGGTTGCCGCGCGACGACCTGTCGACCGCGCGCCGGATGGCAATTGGCGAGATGCTGGCCGAAGCGTCGAATGGCGCGCTGCTCAACTGGTCGATTGCGCTCGAAGACGGCGTGGTGGCGATGATCCGCTACACCTTCGATCTGCGCGGCGAGGGCCGCATGCCCGATGTCGCGCCGCTCAACCAGCGGCTGGCGCGGATGCTGCGCGGCTGGGCGCCCGCGATCGAGGCGGCACTCGCCGAAATGGCCGATCCGGCGCGCGCGGCGCGGTTGGCGCTGCGTCACGCCAATTGCTTCCCGCAAGCCTATCGCGCGACGAGCACGCCCGAGGAAGCGGCGCGCGATATCCTGCGGCTCGCGACGCTCGAAACGCCCGAGGCGCGATCGGTCCGGCTGTTTCGCGACGCGAGCGGCGTACGGCTCAAAATCTACCGCTACGGCGGCGCGCTGGCGCTGTCGGACGCCGTGCCGGTGCTCGAAAATTTTGGCTTCCGCGTGATCGAGGAAGTGCCGACTGCACTGGCCGACGAAGCCGAGGGCTTTGTCCATGATTTCGCGATTCAGGCGGGGCCTGAAGCCGCCCCCGGCGCGCTGGAGGGCAATACTGCGGTGCTGGAGGCCGCGATTGCCGATGTGCTGCAGGGTCAGGCCGAAAACGATGCCTTCAACCGGCTGATCGTCGACGCCGGCCTCGCACCGCGCGCGGTCGTGCTGTTTCGCGCGTGGTTCCGCTATCTGCGCCAGGCTGGCTTGGCCTATAGCCTTGTCACGGTGGTCGACGCGATCCGGCGCGCGCCGCATGTCGCCGCCGCGTTGATCGCGCAATTCGACGCCGCGCATGATCCGACGAGCAGCGCCGATGTCGCCGTTGCCCGGGCAGCTGTGCTCGATGGCCTCGAAGCGGTCAGCGCAATCGACGATGATCGCATCCTGCGCAGCATCGGTGGTGTCATCGACGCGACATTGCGCACCAATGCCTTTGCGCCAGCCGCCGCCGAAGCGCTGGCGTTCAAGCTCGACAGCGCTGTGGTCCCCGGCCTGCCCGCGCCGCTGCCGTGGCGCGAGATCTGGGTCTATAGCCCGCGTGTCGAGGGCATTCACCTGCGCGCAGGGCCGATCGCGCGCGGTGGCTTGCGCTGGTCAGACCGACGCGACGATTTCCGTACCGAGATTCTGGGGCTGATGAAGGCCCAGCGAGTCAAAAACGCGGTGATCGTGCCGACCGGCGCCAAGGGCGGCTTCTACCCCAAGATGCTTCCCAACGCCGCCAATCGCGATGCCTGGCTCGCCGAAGGGACCGAGAGCTACCGCATCTTCATCCGAACGTTGCTGTCGGTCACCGACAATATCGCCGACGGCAAGGTCGTGCATCCGGCGGGGGTGCGCATCCACGACGGCGAGGACCCTTATTTTGTCGTCGCAGCCGACAAGGGCACGGCGACCTTCAGCGATGTTGCCAATGCAATTGCGCTCGATCGCGGCTTCTGGCTCGGCGATGCTTTCGCGAGCGGGGGCTCGGTGGGCTATGACCATAAGGCCATGGGCATCACCGCCAAGGGCGCGTGGATCAGCGTCCAGCGCCACTTTGCCGAGCGCGGACTCGATGTGCAGACCGATCCGGTGCGCGTTATCGGCTGCGGCGACATGTCGGGCGATGTGTTCGGCAATGGCATGCTGCTGTCGAACACCATCCGCTTGGTCGCGGCCTTCGATCACCGCCACATCTTTCTCGATCCCGACCCCGATCCGACGGCGAGCTGGGCGGAGCGGGCGCGCTTGTTCTCGCTCGCGCGCTCATCCTGGGCCGATTATGACAAAGCCTTGATCTCGGCAGGCGGCGGCGTGTTCGCGCGGACCGACAAGAGCATCGAACTGTCGGACGAGAGTCGGGCGGCGCTCGGCATCGCCGCGAGCGAACTCGATCCGGTGTCGCTGATCTCGGCAATCCTGAAGAGCCAAGTCGACCTGATCTGGTTCGGCGGTATCGGCACTTATGTGAAGGCGGCAGCCGAAAACAATATTCAGGTCGGCGACCCGGCAAATGACCGGCTTCGCGTCAATGCCGAGGAACTGCGCGCGACCGCGATCGGCGAAGGCGCCAATCTGGGCGTAACCCAGGCGGGACGCATTGCCTTTTCGGCGCGCGGCGGGCGGATCAACACCGATTTCATCGACAATTCGGCCGGCGTCGATTGCTCGGACAATGAAGTCAACATCAAGATCGCGCTCAACCGCGAAGTCATCGAAGGGCGGCTGGCGCTGGACGCCCGCAATGACCTGCTGGCGTCGATGACCGAAGATGTCGCGGCGATCGTGCTTGAGGATAACCGGCTCCAGACGCTCGGCCTGTCGATCATGGAGAATGACGGCGCGCAGGGCCTCCCCAGCTATGTCCGGCTGATCGAGATTTTCGAGGGCAGCGGCAAGCTCGATCGCCGCGTCGAAGGGCTGGCGTCGAACGACGATCTGTTGCGCCGCGCGCAGGAGCAGCGCGGGCTGACGCGGCCTGAGCTGGCGGTGCTGCTCGCGACCGCCAAACTTGCGCTGCAGGACGCCATCGAGAGTAGCCCGCTGGCGCATGACGACGCGCTGAAGCCCGATCTTCATGCAGCATTTCCGCCCGCCATGCGGGCGCAATTCGCGACAGCGATCGATGATCACCGGCTGCGCGGCGAAATCGTCGCAACCAAGCTCGCCAACCGCATCGTCAACCGGATGGGTGTGCTCCACCCGTTCGAGCTCGCCGAGGAGGAAGGTGCGGCGATGGCCGATATCGCGGCGATGTTTGTCGTGGTCGAACAACTCTTCGATCTCCCCGCCCTGTGGGCCGAGATCGAACAGACCGCGATGCCCGAAGCCGCGCGGATCGGGATGTTCGAAGAAGTGGCGGTGGCCACGCGCTCGCATATTGCTGATCTGCTTCGGGTCTGTCGGCCCGGCACCGGCCCCGCCGACGTGCGCGCGCGCATCGGCGACGGCATTGCCGCGCTTGCCCGCAAGACTGACACTTTGCTGCGCGACGAAGCGCGCGCGCAAAGCGATCGGATCGCGCATCGGCTTGAACTGGTCGGTGCCCCTGCCACCCTCGCGCACAAGGTCGCGCGAATTTTCGAACTCGACGGCGCGGTGGGCCTCGCCGATCTCGGTCAGCGGTTGGGGATCGACGAGGTCGTGCTGACGGGCGCTTTCACCACGCTCGGGCAAGCGCTGGGGCTCGACTGGGCGCAGGCCAATGCCGCGCGCATCAATTCGAGCGACCCGTGGGAGCGCTTGCTGATTGCCGGACTTGCGCGCGATTTCCAGCAGATCCGGCTCGATTTCCTCGGGCGACTGGGCGCGACCGATCCGGCTGGTGCGGTAGAGGCATGGCTCGCCGACAATGGCGCGCGCGTGCAGCAGTTCCGCGCGCTGGTCGATCGCGCGCGGCGGGCAAGCGCGCCCAATGCGGCGATGCTCGCGCAGATCGCCGGCCAGGCGCGGGTGTTGCTCGGCCGTTAGAAGCGGAAGCGGATCGTCGCGCGGCCGTTGAGCGGCGCGCCGGTCGAGATATTGTTGTCGGTGTGCGCGGTCGGGAAATAGCCCGCGTCGAACAGATTTTCGACGTTGACCTGCAGCTCGATCGCCTTGGTCAGCTTGTAATAGAGCGCGGCATCGACGCGGGCATAGCCGGGCAAGGTCACGCTGTTCGAAATCGACGTGAAGCGATCCGAAAAATAGCTCACCCCCGCACCAATGCCGAAACGCTTGGTGACATTGTAGCGCGTGAAGGCCGACAGGCTGTGTTCGGGCACCAGCGCAACCTTGCGCCCCACAGGCGCCGCGCTCGTCGTCTGGGTGATCCGCGCATCCTGATAGCTATAGCCAAAGCTCAGCTGCCAATCGGGCGTGATCGCGCCGCGCGCCTCAATCTCGACGCCCCGGCTGCGCTGCGCCCCCGTCAGCACCGTTGTCCCCGGCACCGGACCCGCCGCGCGCGTGTTGGTGCGGTCGAGCTGGTAGACATTGGCGGCGACCAGCAGGCCGGCGCGTGGTTCCCACTTCGCGCCGATTTCATAATTGTCGAATTCTTCGGGCAGGAGCGCGGCGGTGGTCACGTCGAGCGTCGTGAACTGGTCGCCCGATTGCGGCAGATAGGAACGGGCATAGCTGGCATAGAGCGATACCGGCTTGACCGGATGCACCACCAGCCCGGCACGCGGCGACCAGAGCGCATCGCTGCGCGCGAATTGCTGGCCGGTCAGGCGATTGGCGACGCTCAGGTCGAAGCGATCGTGCCGCAGCCCGACGAGCAACTCGACCGGGCCGAGCTTGATCTGATCCTGAACATAGCCCGCAAAGATCGTCGCGGTGCTGGCATTGTCGCGCTGCCCGGTGCCGGGCCGAAACACGGCGGGCGGCGCGACAAAGGGATCGGCGAGCGCCGCCGTTGCGGTCAGCCGATCGGCCGACGCGCCGGTAACGCCGTCGAAAAAGCCGTTGAGCCGCTGCGACGTGGTGAGCTGCTGCCCGAATTCGGCGCCGATCAGGATGGTGTGCTCAAGCCCGCCGGTGCGGGTGCGCCAGACCAGATCGGTCTGACTCAGCAGATTTCGCCGCCCGGTCTCGTCGCGATAGGCCTGCACCGGCACCCGCCCGCCCGTCACCGCGCCCGTGGGGAAGACGTTACGGTAATATTTGTCGTAATCGCCATAGAGCAGCCGCCCGGTGATGCTGAGCGCGTCGGAAAAGCGATGCTCGACCGTCGCGCGCGCGACATTGCCGGTGAATTGGGTGCGGTTAATGCCCGCCACCCCGAAGAAAGTGTCGCGAAACCCGGTCAAGGGGCGCCCGCCCAGCGACGGAATCCCGCGATCGGTGACGCGGTCGTCGTCGACATATTCATATGAGAGCGTGAAGGCGGTGTCCGGCCCGGCGAACCATTTGACCACCGGATTCACGGCGGTGACATGCCCGCCATAGACTTGGCGGTGATTGGCAAATTCCTCGCGGACGGCATTGACGCGGGCGGCCACATTGTCGCTCAACCGGAAGTTCAAATCGCCGTCGACATACCAGGCGCCAAAGCTGTCGACCGACGCGCTCGCGCCGCCGAACGTGCCAAGCGTCGGCGTCTTGGTCACCCGGTTGATCACCCCGCCGCCACCACCGCGCCCGAAGGTCAGCGCATTCGGCCCGCGCAAAATCTCGAGCCGGTCGAGATTATAGAGCGGGCGATAATATTGGACGTCGTCGCGCAGCCCATCGACGAAGAAATCGGCGGTCGAGTTATTGCCGCGCAGCACGATCTGGTCGCGATTGCCTTCGCCCTGCGCCGCAATCGCGCCGGGGACATAGCGCAGCGCATCGCTGATCGAGCGAAACGCCTGATCGTCAATCTGCTGGCGCTCGATCGAAGTGATTGCCTGCGGCACATCCTTGATCGGCGTCGGGGTGCGCGTGGCGGTGCTGGTCTCCGCCGTCGCATAGCTGCTGCGTTGGCCAGTGACGGTGACATCGACGCGGTCGCCATCGGCCTCGACGGGTTCGGGGGCGGGGACCGGTTCGCTCGTCGGGCCTGCCAGCGCGGGCGCGGGGAGGAGGGCCAAGGCCGAGGAGGCAGCAAGCAGGCTGAGAATCGAGGATCGCATTGACAACTCCGGTTGACGCCGGGTTATTGCGACTCATTCTCACTGTCAACGCTATTGCGAGTTATTCTCATTATTGGCGGCCACGAACAGCCACGTCCGGATCGCGCTGGCGAGATTGGGCGGATCGGCAGCGGTAATCCGCAGCGCATCGATTTCGGCAACGAGCGCTGACAACGGCAACGCGTGCGCGGCAGCAGCAGCTTCGAGCGCGGCCCAGAAGACGGGCTCGAGGCTGATCGAGGTGGCGTGCCCGGCGATGGTGACGGATCGCTTGACGGGACCGGTGAAGCCGCCGGGAGGTGGAGTGAGGCGCCCGCTCAACCGCCACGCTCGGCGATCTTGGCGCGGATGCGTGTCAGGAGGTCGGTTGCCTTAGCGTGGTAAAAGGACATATGCTCCGGCGTATAGACGCGCAGCGCCGCCAGCACCGCCGCCTCGGCCTCGCGAAGATCGGGCAGCGGATCGTCGCGCAACGCGGCCATCGACTCGAACGCCAGCGCGACATTTTCCTGCGTCCCCGCCCAATCGGCGGGCATCGTGCCTTTGGTGCGCACGGTCAGCGCGGCGCGATAGGCGGCAACCGCCTCGGTCAACAGCGCCAGCCCCGCCGCGCTCCCCGTCCGCGCGCCTTGCGTCGCGAGCGCAGTGCCCAGATTATTGTGCGTCGTCGCCCATTGGACAGGCATCGCACTTTCAGTGCGCACGGTCAGCGCGGCGCGATAGGCGGCAACCGCCTCGGCGAGCAGCGCCAGCCCCGCCGCGCTCCCCGTCCGCTCGCCCTGCGTCTGAAGCGCATTGCCCAGCCAGACCGACCAGCTTGCGAAGCCGGCGCGATCGGCGCCCCCCTTCAGCCGCGCTTGCATCGCCCGTGCCCGCGCGATCACGGCGTCGATCGCGCCGCGCGCGCCGAAAATCGTGCCGTGGTCGAGCAATTTCTCGGTCGCCTGCCAGCACAGCGTATCGGCGGCCGCGCGGTCGAACGGGGCGAGCATTGCTTCGGCGCGGCTCCAGTTTGCGTCCGCAGCCTGCCAGTCCAGCGCTAGCAAATCGGCCGCTGCCAGCTCACCAAATTGCGCGGCGGCTTCCTTCACATACTCGGCAGCGCGATCTTGCTTGACCTCCGCCGCCTCCGCCAGATAGCGCCGCGCCGCCTCCAGATCGCCTTCATCGAGCGCCTTGGCCGCCGCCTGTTGCGCGCCCTTCAAGCGGTTGTCCTTGGCATCGAGCGCCTCGATCCGACTACTCAGCGTCCTGTAGTCAGGAATGAACCGGTCGATCCGAGCGATGATCGCGTCGAGCGAGGCGTTCTCGTCCAGTTCGATGAACCTGCCGATCTGCTCACGGATCGCCTTAAGCGGGACGTCTGTGCCTCCATCCAGCCGCGCAAGCACGGCGGCAAACCCGGCCTCCATTTTTTGTTCAACGCTTTTTAACTGCGCGAAAGTTTCCGCAATCGCCCGCCCAAGTTCGATCGCGATGTCGAGCGTCAGGAAAGTGGCATAGTCGCGATCATTCTTCGCTGCCCGCAGTGCGCGCTCGATGACTTCGCAGGCAAATTGCCGCGCGAGCGGTTCGGGTTGACCTGCCGCCGGAGCAACGAACTCGGGGTCGTGTACGCCCAGCCGGTCCGCAATCTTGCGCGCGGCGATTACCGGATAGCGTTCGTCATCCCGCCCGCTTTCGGTGACGGTTGCCGCCAGCTCCTCGCGGGTCATCATCACGGTCGGCAGCCAGCGCGTCATCGCCGCGTCGGCGACCGTCACTGCGTCGCGCCGTTCCTGCGTGTTCTGCCAATGGTCCCAATCGCGCAGAACCTCCTTTTGCAACCGGCGGAAAATGTCCGGTTCGTCCAAACCGGGTTTGCGGAGCCCCTCACGGATGCGCACGAACAGGCCCGCGCCACCGATCACCGCGCCAGCCGTCAGGCCAGCGTCGAACGGCGCCAGCGCACACGCCCCCACCCCGATGCAGATCGCGGTCAGTGGCTCGATACAGTTGAGCGTCAGTGGCATTCGACCCGCCCCAGCTAAACGCCCTCAAGCTAGCCACATTACTTGATCGGCAAAAGCAAAACTACCGATCGCTATCAAACAACCCCGCCAATTGCTCGATCATCGTGCCGCCCAATTGTTCGGCGTCCATGATCGTCACCGCGCGGCTGTAATAACGCGTCACGTCATGGCCGATGCCGATCGCGCACAACTCAATCGGTGAGCGGGTTTCAATCCAGCCGATCACCTGGCGCAAATGGCGTTCGAGATACGACCCGCTATTCACGCTCAGCGTCGAATCATCGACCGGCGCGCCGTCCGAAATCACCATCAGGATCTTGCGGTCCTCGCGCCGCGCGAGCAGCCTAGAATGCGCCCAGAGCAAAGCTTCGCCGTCGATATTTTCCTTGAGCAGCCCTTCGCGCATCATCAGCCCGAGATTGGGCTTGGCGCGGCGCCACGGCTCATCGGCCTGTTTGTAGATGATGTGACGCACGTCGTTCAGCCGCCCCGGCTGCGGCGGGCGTCCGGCGGCGAGCCAGTTCTCGCGCGCCTGACCGCCCTTCCACGCGCGCGTGGTGAAGCCGAGGATTTCGGTCTTGACGCCGCAGCGTTCGAGCGTGCGCGCAAGGATATCGGCGCTGATCGCCGCGATCGAAATCGGCCGCCCGCGCATCGACCCCGAATTGTCGATCAGCAGCGTGACGACGGTGTCCTTGAATTCGGTATCGCGCTCGATCTTGTACGACAGCGACTGCATCGGGTTGACGATCACGCGAGCGAGCCGCGCGGCGTCGAGCAGCCCTTCGTCCTGGTCGAAATCCCAGCTACGGCTCTGCTGCGCCATCAGCCGCCGTTGCAGCCGGTTGGCGAGCTTGGTCACCGCGCCCTGCAGATGGACAAGCTGCTGGTCGAGATAGGCGCGCAGGCGCGCGAGCTCTTCGGCATCGCACAGTTCGGTCGCGGCGATTTCCTCGTCAAACGCCTGCGTCCAGGTTTTGTACTCGAACTGCGGCATGAAATCGTTGAACGGGCGATTGGGCCGCACGGGCATCATCCCGTCGTCGCCTTCGTCGCCGGGTTCGCCATCGGCTTCGTCGAAACTGTCGTCGCTCTGCTGGCTCGATTCGCCTTCCTGCTGTTCGGAATCGCGACTGTCGCCGCGCTGTTCGACTTCGCCTTCGCCTTGTTCGCCGGCGTCTTCGCTCTGGTCGCCTTCGTCCTGCGTCTGGTCGTCCTGGCCTTCGTCCTCGTTCCCGCCCTCGTCCGCCTCGTCGGGCAGCAGATCGCCTTCGACCAGATCGAGGTCCTGCAGCAGCTTCATCGAGAGTTGGGCGAAGGCGGCCTGATTGTCGATCGCCAGCCCCAGTGCGTCGAGGTCGCCGCCTGCCTTTTCCTCGATCCACTCGCGCACGAGCGCGAGGCCGGCGGCGGCACCGGCGGGTGAGTCGAGCCCGGTCAGCCGCTCGCGCACGATCAGGCTGACGGCGGTCGACAGCGGTACTTCATCGGCCGACCGCGCGCGCGCAATCGGGTCGGCGCGCAGCCGCATGCCGAGCGCGGTCTCCAGATTGTCGGTGATTCCCTGATAACCGCGCGACCCGAGCGCCTCGACCCGCGCGCTTTCGACCGCATCGAACACCGCGCGCGCGACCGCTTCCTGCGGCGCGCCCTTCAGGTGGAGCGCGGTGTCGTGGTGCTTGAGCCGCAGCGCAAAGCCATCGGCAAAGCCCCGCGCTTCCGCGACTTGTTCGGGGGGCAGGCCGCGCGCGGGCATCGGCACCTTGATGTGCTTGCCCGATTGCGTCGGCGCATCGGCGGTATAAGCGAGCTCGATCTCGGGCTCATCGGCGAGCGCACGCGCCGTCCCGCCCAGCACGGATTTGAAGCGATCGAGGGGGGTTTCGGTGGCCATTACCAGATCGTCTCGCAGCCGAACGCAGCGATTTTGGGATCGCGCGTTATGACAATCATCTCTTCGATCAACGCCTGAGCCGCGATCAACCGATCGAACGGATCGCGGTGCGGACTCTCAAGGAATCCGGCTTTCAGCGCATGGACATCGGTGATGCCAAGTGATCGGAATTCATTTGCGCGCATCAGCGGAAGATAGTCCTGCTCGAAATTGTCGATCGCCTTTAGCTTGCCCGACTGCGTCTTGATGGCAATCTCCCAGACGCTGGCGACGCTCACAAACACTTCACCCGACGCCTCGGCAATCGCTGCACGCGCGCCGCTCCCGAGCGGCGCAGGGTCGGTCCACCACCACAAGGCGGCGTGAGTGTCGAGAAGGTAACGCGTCAAACGCTGTCGCTTCCACGTCTGCCCTCGAACAGCGCCAGTTCTTCCTCCGACAATGGATCAAACCACACCGAATCCGGAATCGGCCCGATCAGCTTCAGTCCCCCGGGTTTGCGCTGGACCGGCTTGGGCGCGACATAGGGGACGAGGCGCGCGTAAGGAACACCCGCCTTGGCCAGAATGATTTCCTCGCCAGCATGGGCACGATCGAGCAATTTCGAAAAATTGGTTTTTGCCTCATGCACATTGACGACATTGAACGGATCGGCCTCAGCCATCGCGCCACTCCTTCATGGACTAAGTCCAATTAGTCCACAGCCGCTGCGATCTCAACCCTTCCCCACCACGCTCTCGGGCAAATCCTTCCCGAACACGCGCTGATAATATTCGGCCACCAGCGCGCGTTCGGCCTCATCGCACTTGTTGAGGAACGACAGCCGGAACGCGAACCCGACATCGCCGAAGATCAGCGCGTTCTGCGCCCAGCTGATCACCGTGCGGGGCGACATCACGGTCGAGATGTCGCCGTTGATGAACCCACGCCGCGTCAGATCGGCCACGCGGACCATATTGTCGACGGTCGCTTTGCCCTGAGGCTGATCATATTCGCCCGACTTGGCGAGCACGATCTGCGCTTCGACGGCGGCGGGCAGATAGTTGAGCGTGACGACGATGTTCCAGCGGTCCATCTGGCCCTGGTTGATCTGCTGCGTGCCGTGATACAGCCCGCTGGTATCGCCGAGGCCCACGGTATTGGCGGTCGCGAACAGCCGGAACCAGGGGTTCGGGCGGATGACGCGGTTCTGGTCGAGCAGGGTCAGCTTCCCCTCGGTTTCGAGCACGCGCTGGATCACGAACATCACATCGGGGCGGCCGGCGTCATATTCGTCGAACACCAAAGCCGTTGGCGTCTGCAATGCCCAGGGCAGCAGGCCTTCGCGGAATTCGGTGATTTGCTGCCCGTCCTTCAGCACGATCGCGTCGCGGCCAATCAGGTCGATGCGGCTGATATGCGCGTCGAGGTTGATGCGGATGCACGGCCATTTCAGCCGCGCCGCCACCTGCTCGATATGCGTCGACTTGCCGGTGCCGTGATAGCCCTGCACCATCACCCGGCGATTATGCGCAAACCCCGCCAGAATCGCGAGCGTCGTGTCGGCATCGAACACATAGGCGGGATCAAGATCGGGCACGCGCTCGTCAGATTCGCTGAACGCGGGGCATTGCATGTCGGTGTCGATGCCGAACAGATCGCGCACGCTGATCATTTTGTCGGGCGCGTCGAGCACGGTGGTCGTGCGGCTGTCGGGCTGGGTGTTCGGAATATCGGTCATGCGCAAAGAGCCTTTCGTCTTCCCCCCTAGCCCGTCGTCGCGCGCCAAGTCGAGATGCGTTCGCAACCCCATGTGCGATCAGTTATGGTCGCGCCCGTCGAGTCGCCGGGCAGGGCGACCGGCCAACCGGGAGAGCAGCCATGACCGACGCACCCCAGGGCCCCACGACGGGCCTGTCCCCGCACATCAACATCTGCGACGGCCGCGCGGCTGAAGCGATTGATTTCTACGCCAAGGCCTTTGGCGCCAGCGAACAGCGGCGGATGATGGCCGATGACGGCAAGCGCATCATTCACGCGCACATCCACATCAACGGCGCATCGCTGATGCTCAACGATGATTTCCCCGAAATGCGCGGTGGCGCAGCGGCAAAGGCGCCCGAGGGCGTGGTGCTGCATTTGCAGGTCGACGATGCCGACACTTGGTGGGACCGCGCGGTCGCGGCGGGCGCCGAAATCCGCTTTCCGATCCAGGACCAGTTCTGGGGCGACCGCTATGGCCATGTCGCCGATCCGTTCGGCTATACTTGGTCGATCGGGTCGCCGCTGAAGGGTTGAACGTCGCGGGCCTTTCAAACCCCGCGCAGCCAGGGAGAGTGCATCATGACGAAGCGGATCTTTATCAGCCTGCCGGTCACCGACCTTGCCGCCGCCACCGCTTTTTATGAGGCCATCGGCTGCACCCGCGATGCCTCCTTTTCGGGGGAGCATGCGGCGTCGATGCATTGGTCCGACACGATCACCTTCATGCTGGCGACGCCCGCCTTTTACGCCACGCTGACCAGCAAGCCGATCATCGACGCCAAGGCCACCAGCGGCGCGCTGTTCGCGCTGGCGCTTGAGTCGCGCGAGGCCGTTGATGCCTTTGCCGCCAGCGCGCTCGCGGCGGGTGGGTGCGAAGTGCACGGCGCCGAGGATGAAGGCTTCATGTATTCGCGCGGGGTCGAGGATCCCGACGGGCACGGCTTTGGCCCCTTCTGGATGAACCCCGCGCCTGCCGACGAAGCGATGGCTGACGCCTGACCGAGGGAGGGACGCACCATGTATATCGACGGAATCCTGATCGCCGTGCCGACCGACAAGCGCGCCGAGTTCATCGCCCATTCCGAACATGTCGACGCGATCTTCATCGAATATGGCGCCTTGCGCGTCGTCGAGAATTGGGCCGACGATGTGCCGCATGGCCACACCACCGATTTCTACCGCGCCGTCCAGGCGAGTGAGGACGAGAGCGTCGTCTTCAGCTGGATCGAATGGCCCGACAAGGCAACGCGCGACGCAGGCTTCGCCAAGCTGCGCGACGACCCGCGCATGATGGACTTTCCTGTCCCGTTCGACGGCAAGCGCATGATTTTTGGCGGGTTCACGCCGGTCTACACCATCGCACAATAGCCCCCGCAGCGAGGGCACCCAAGACTGCGGCAGCGGACCAACGGAAAGCGCTGGCCGAAGCAGGCTGACCGCGCGGCGGCGGATTTCGCCCACGAAAGGTCACAAAAGTCACGACCATATAGGGGGGTCCTCTCCTCGCTGAGGCCCGAGTCGCGGGCGGCTTGGGGAGAGGGTGACAGAGGTTTTCCTACATTGGGAGGGGGCTGCGATTGGCAGATGTTGGGCCGGTTGCGGACTGACTGCCTTCAGGAACTTTTGCGGGGGTAACGTCCATCTGGACTAGGTTACCGACTTACGATCAGCCGATAACCTGCATCGTAGGCGTCGAGGTTGACCAGCTTGTCGTATCGGCGCTCCCATTCGCCCGAATCCAGATCGTGCCGCAACCGCTCAAGTCCTTCATCAGCACCCTCGATCGCCCAGAATGATGAGCTGCCCGTTCGGATGTGCGGATCGAGATATGCAGTCGGTCGTCGCCAGAAAGCATACAGAAACCCATCCGTGCAATCGTGCGGGATCGGCACTGTCGTGACTTCGATATTACCAAGCCACTCCCGATACCGGGTCATTGCTGGCATCCTGTCGTCGTCGAGGACGGCGAGTTGCGGGAGATAGTCGGTCAGCCAGGGACGGAATGACGGGTCGAATGTCAGCAGCACAATCGGCCCGCGGGTCACACGCCGCACTTCGCGCAGGCCGGCTTGCGGGTCGGCCCAGTGATGGACGGTCAGCACGCCCATCGCGGCATCGAACACGTTGTCATCGAACGGCAAATCCTCGGCACTGGCTTGCACGACTTTGGCGGTGCCAGGCCTGCGCTGGCGGATCATCTCTGCCGACGGCTCGACTGCGGTGACCGCCCGGTCTTGTGGTTCATAGGAGCCGGTTCCGGCGCCGACATTGAGAATGTTCTTCGCATCCCCCAATGCTTGCTCGATGGCGCCGGCGATGCGCCGGTCGGGCGTGCGGAGCGCCAAATAGTTGATCCCGATGGCGTCGTACCGTGCGCTCATTGATGTGCTCCGTTCAGGACTTTTTGTAGGCCGTTCCCATGGCGCCGCGTCACCCATTGTCGATGGTGCTCCGGCCTATCAGCTGAGCAGGCGACGTGATCGCCCGCCTTCTGATCAAACTGTCGGCAACAAGGTCCGGCACCTTGGCGTCGTCATGCCCCACGATCTCCAGCACGGTCTCCCGCAGTGTATCGACCAGCACCTGAGTTTGCCGGTCGACTTCCACATTCACGCGATCGCCTGCCAACTTGACGTCCAACGTGGTCGATCTTCTGGTCTCGGGAATCAGCCACAGCTCGATCAGGCCGTCGATTTTATTGCATTCGGCGATGGTCAGGCTGCAACCTTCGGTGGCGATATAGCCTTTCTGGAAAAAGTAGCGCCGATGGCGTTGCGGGATGCTGAGCCGCAGCACCTTGTTGGCATCGATCTCCTCGACGTCGACGACTATCGCGGTGAAGTCGATGTGACCGGACAACAGGTGGCCACCGATCTCTGCATTCTGCTTGGCGGCTCGTTCCACATTGACCGGCTCGCCAATCCTGAGGTCAATGAGGTTGGTGACCGAAAGGCTCTTGAGGATCAAATCACACGTCACTGTGTCCCCTGCAGCAGGTCTGGCCAGCGTAAGGCAAACACCATTCACCGCCAGGCTGTCGCCTCTGCGCAAGCCCTTAGCCACGTCGTCGGGCAAGCGAATGTCGATTGTCCGAACGCCGCCAGCGTCGATGATCCCAGCAACAGTAGCAATGCCTTGAACGATACCGGTGAACATCCCCAACCCCTATTCGTCGACCTGATTGATCTCATGCTCGCCAAACGCATTGGACAACCTGGCGAGCATCCCAGCCAGTTTTTCGATCTCATCGGGATCGAGCGCGGCGTCGATAACCTCGTTCACCTTGGCAAACGGCGCCCTTGATCGTGAAACCATCTCCGATCCCCATGGCGTCAATTCGAGGATCCACATGCGCGAATCCTGCTGATCCCGCGTCCGCGTGATCAGGCCACGGGCCAGCAGCCGAGTAACCATCGGCGTGACCGCAGCCGCCCGGATCTTGAGCTCAGCGGCAACCTTTGCCTGCGCAGACGGTCCAGCATTGGCCAGAACGCTCAATACCGAAACCTGGGCCGTGGTGAGGCCGATCGTTGCCGCAAGAGCGCTGTCAGACATTCTCTGGGCTCGATGCGCTGCAATATGCAGGAGGTGATAGAGACGGGCGGAACGCGCGGAAATCATCGTCAACCTTGCGTGAGTGGCCCGTGTCAGATAGTTAAGTCTTTAACTATTAGCAAGGAGAACATCATGGACGCGTTCGTCGTCGCCATGCTCGATTTTGTCGACGAGCTGGCCTATCGCCGGTACCAAGCGGCCTTTCCCGGCGTGTTTGGCAAGTTCAACGCGAAGCTGCTGGCGGCCGATGAGGCACCCCTGCTGATCGAGGGTGATCGACCAGCACCGTCCAAGATCGTGATCTTGCAGTTTCCATCACAAGAGGAAGCTGTTCGGTTCACAACAGATGCAGACTATGCGCGAATTTCTAAAGACCGGCATGCCGGGGCTGTGACGCTTTCGCTTCTCGTCAACGGCTTGCCGCCACCTTTGGTTACGGGGTGAGCTGGCGGTGTCATGGGCGGTCCTCAGCCGTCTTTCCGCGCTGCCCCCTCGCGCATCCGCTCGCGGAACCTGGCGTCGAGCGGGTCGGCGAAGTCGGCCCAGGGCGGGGGGCGGTCTGCACCGGCGCTCGCAAAGGCGCGCCGCAAATCCGGCGCCGTGATCCAAGCCCTGCCGCAATTGCGCAAGCCGTCGGCGAGCGGCTGAGGCAAAAGCAGCGGGCCTTGCGCTTACGCTTGCCATGTCCTACTTTACGTCCCGAAATCGATCAGGAAAATGGACATGACGAAGCCTAGCGAGCGAGCAAGCCGTGCGACCAGTCGTGGCATTGCCGAGGGGAAGGAAGCCAGTGCAGGCGGGACCGCGCGCTGGGGCTTGGCCGCCAGCTTCATGGATTCCAATGGGCTGATCGATATTGGCCGTGTCGCCGAGAAATTCCATATGTCGCGCGGTCAAATCGCTGAGACGGCGGGGCTTGCACAATCGAGCGTGCTCAAGTCCGACCGGCAGGCGGGACCGCGCGTGCAGTCGCGCGTCACCGAAATTCTCGAGATCATCAATCGGGTCAGCGGATGGGCAGGCGGCGAAGCCCAGGCAATGGCATGGTTCCGCTCGCAGCCGATCCCGGCGCTCGACGGGCGCACGCCCGAAGCGCTGGTCAAGGACGGCCGCGCCGGTGCGGTTCGCGATTATCTCGATCATCTGGCGCTCGGCGGTTACGCTTGAGATTTCAGGGCGTTTGCTATCGCGCGCATGATCCCAGATGGTCATTCGCGCCGCTGTCGGGTGAAGGCGCGGCGATTACCGGCGGTCGTTTCAACCGCAAGGGCGAACCGGCGCTCTACACCTCGCTGGAGATCGGTACCGCGGTCGCCGAGTGCAGTCAGGGATTGGCGCACCGCGTGCCGCCAATGACGATCTGCCAATATGATGTCGATTGCGAACCCGTTGCCGATCTCGGCAGCGACCCGGCGCGAGCAAGTCTCGGGGTCACACTCGCCGAGCTCGCCTGCGCCTGGCTTTCGGAGATGCTCGCCGGTCGCGAACCATCCTCGTGGCTGGTCGCTGACCGGCTCAAGGCGGCAGGCTATGCCGGTATGCTCGCCCCAAGCTTCGCTCCCGGCGTCGTGGCCACGCAGCACAATCTCATCCTTTGGCGCTGGGGCCCGGATCTACCGACCCGAATCGTCGCTTACGATCCCGATGGCCGGCTGCCGCGCGACCAGTCGTCGTGGAAGACCTGATGCTCCGGTCGCCAAAAATTCTCCGTCATCACCGTCGGGAACGCATTTTGTGCATCCAAGCGCGACGCTCGGCGACCGACAGGCCAGAATTGTCTGACGCTGGTTTGGTTGGGAAGAATATTCAGTCTCATTGAATGGCTGGTTCTTGAATTTCGAGGGGCAAACTGGAACGACCGAGCGTGCGGCGCAAAGCTGATACGGAAACCTGGGGGTATGATCCGGCGCCAAAAATGCCTCGCCTTGGGCAAAGCCACACCCCCCTCACACAAACGCCGCCGACTTCCGCAGCAGCTGATACGCCGCGATCACATCCTGCAACTTGCCCTCAAACCCCCGGTCGCCGCCATTTCGATCCGGGTGATATTGCCGCACCAGTTCCGAGTACCTCGTGCGCAGTGCCCGCCGGTCCGCATCCGTCCCTAGCCCCAGCACGCGCAACGCCCGCCGGTCGCCGTCCGATAGCGGCTTGCCGTCTTTCCGCGCTGCCCCTTCGCGCATCCGCTCGCGGAACCTGGCGCCGATCGCGTCGAGCGGGTCGGTGAAGTCGGCCCAGGGCGGGGGGCGGTCGGCGCCTGCGGTCGCAAAGGCGCGCGTTTCGCGTTCCCAGCCGGCATAGGGACGCTGCGCCGCGTTGATCTCGTCAGGGGTCATCCCGGCGAAGAAGTTATAGCGCGCGTTGAATTCGCGGACGTGATCGAGGCATAGCCAGCGATAGGCGGGCGGCGCGTCGCTCCTCGCCCCTGCTTCGGGCGGCGCGCGGAATTCGCCCGGCGCGTCGCACCCCGGCGTCATGCATTGCCGCCCCGTTCCCTCGACGCGGCCGTGGAAGCGCGCGGCGGGGCGGGTCTTCTTTTCGCTCGAGCCGTCCACGGCGCTCCCCGAATCTGCAAAACCGATTATATAGGTCGCATGACCGATCCTGCCACCGGCCCCGTCGCCGCCGAAATCGCCGCGCGCCTCACCGCCGCGCTCAGCCCCTCGCATCTCGACGTGATCAACGACAGCGCGCAGCACGCGGGCCACATGGGCGACGACGGATCGGGGGAGTCGCACTTTACCGTGGTGGTCGAAAGCGCGGCGTTCGCGGGGCAATCGCGGCTCGCGCGGCAGCGGCTGGTGAACAGCGCGCTCGGCGATTTGATGGCGGGGACGGTACATGCGCTGGCGATCCGCGCGCGGGCGCCCGGCGAGGCATGACACGGGCGGCCCGCCCCGCCGCGCGGATCATCCTGCTCGATCCGGCGGGGCGCGTGCTGCTGTTCCGCTTCGATCCCGATGATCGCCCACCCTTCTGGTGCACCCCCGGCGGTGCGCTCGATCCCGGCGAGGATTACGCGCGCGCGGCGCGGCGCGAGTTGATCGAG
This sequence comes from Sphingomonas sp., assembly GCA_019744885.1. Lineage (GTDB taxonomy): Bacteria > Pseudomonadota > Alphaproteobacteria > Sphingomonadales > Sphingomonadaceae > Sphingomonas. The sequence continues at coordinate 5,377 of JAIETY010000173.1, read as the reverse complement.
GAAACGGGGCTCGATCTTGATCCGGGGCCGGAGATTGCGCGACGCCATGTCGAGTTCGTGACGATCGAAGGTGTGCCGGTCAGTGCCGACGAACGCTATTTCCTCGTGCGCGCGCCGTCGGACGCGATCGACACCGGCGGGCATACCGCGCTCGAACAGCGGGTGATGACGCGGTGGCGCTGGTTCACCCCCGCCGACCTCGCCGCGCATGACGAAGCCTATTTTCCCGAAGACTTGATCGCCCTCGTCGCCACCCATGCCGGAGCCGATGCATGACCGATGACCCCTTCCTGCTGACGATCACCCCGACGACGCATGATCTGGGCGGATTCAAGGTCCACCGCACCCTGCCCGCGCGGCCGCGGACGATGGTGGGGCCGTTCATCTTCTTCGACCAGATGGGCCCGGCGCATCTGCCGGTGGGTGAAGGCATTGACGTGCGCCCGCATCCGCACATCAATCTGGCGACCGTCACCTATTTGTTCGCGGGCGCGATCGATCACCGCGATTCGCTCGGCAGCCATGTCACGATCGAGCCCGGCGCGGTCAATCTGATGACGGCGGGGCATGGCATCGTCCATTCGGAACGCTCGCCCGCTGGCGAGCGCGCGGCGGGGCCCGCGCTGTCGGGCATCCAGACCTGGCTCGCGCTGCCCGAAGCCGATGAGGAGCGCGATCCCGCCTTCGAGCAAGTGTTGCGCGCGGCGCTGCCGGTGGTCGAAGCGGGCGGGGCGCGGGCGCGGGTGATCATGGGGTCGCTGTGGGGAGCGACGGCGCCGACGACGACTTATGCCGAGACGATCTATGCCGACATCGATCTGGCAGCGGGCGCGCACGTGCCGATCGACGCGGGCGCCGATGAGCGTGCGGTCTATCTGGCTTATGGCGAGGCGAGCCTCGACGGCGTGCCGCTCGATCCGCAGACTTTGTATGTGCTGCGCCCGGGGATCGAGGCGACCTTGCGCTCAGGCGGCGGCGGGCGGGTGATGCTGTGCGGCGGCGAGGCGTTCGCGACCCCGCGCCATGTGTGGTGGAATTTCGTCTCGTCGAGCCGCGACCGGCTCAATCAGGCGAAGGAGGATTGGAAAGCGGGGCGCTTTCCGACGGTGCCGGGCGACGACAAGGAATTCATCCCGATCCCCGAAGTGCCGAAGACGATCAGTTACCCATAAACCTTGATCTGTCCCCCGTTCGTTTCGAGCGCAGTCGAGAAACATGCCGCAAGCGACGCGCCCGGTATCCGTGTCTCGACTTCGCTCGACACTAACGGGAAGAGGTGTGATGCATGATGAAACGCCATGAGCGCGTAACCGGGAGAGAGCGATGACCGATGCCTTTAGCCTGACGCGGATCGCGCTGCCGACGGGGGTCGAGCTCGACGTCGCGACCGCGGGCGATCCGGCGGCGCCGGGCATCATCCTGCTCCACGGCTTTCCCGAATCGCACCGCACCTGGCGCCACCAGATTCCTGAACTGGCCAAGACCCATTTCGTGATCGCGCCCGATCAGCGCGGGTTCGCGCGCTCGTCCAAGCCCGAGGGCGTTGCGCAGTATAAGAGCGACAGGACGATCGGCGATATGCTCGCGCTCGCCGATCATTTCGGCAAGGAGCGATTCACGCTCGTCGGGCATGACTGGGGCGGGGCGATTGCCTGGGCAGCGGCGCTCAACCATCCCGACCGGATCGAGCGGCTGATCATCCTCAACGCGCCGCATCCGCTGATCTTTCAGCGCACGCTCTTCGACGATCCCGATCAGCGCGCCGCGAGCCAATATATCACGGCGTTCCGCGACCCCAGCCTCGAAGCCTATATCGAAACGATCGGCGTCGAGGCCTATTTCGGCAAGACCTTTGTCGGCCATGCCGATCCGGCGGTGATGGCGGTCGAAAAGCCGATCTACCTCGACCAATGGACCCAGCCCGGCGCGCTGACGGGCATGTTCAACTGGTACCGCGCGAGCGGGCTGATCGTGCCGGCGATGGACGAGGATCCGCCCCGCCCCGCCTATCTCGACGCGCCTTTCCCGCCGCTACAGATGCCGGTGCTGGTGATCTGGGGCCTGCGCGACACCGCGCTGCGGCCAAGCCAGCTTGAGGGGCTAGAGCCGCTGGTGCCCGATCTCAAGCTGGTGAAGATCGAAGAGGCGGGGCATTTCGTGACATGGGAAGCGCCTGAGCGCGTCAACGCGGCCATGCGCGCGTTCTTGGCGTAGGAATTGGTGCCAGAAGAGGACTCTATAGTGAACATTAAGATATTGAGAGTTGGTCGTTTAATTTAGAGCAATTCGAGAAAGGCCCCCATCGAGGCCCCCACGCCGTTTTGCGGCCCGGTTCGGTTCACATTTTTTCAGCTACGGCGTTGCTCTGCGACCACCTTAACGACGGAGCAGTATTAAGGCGGCAGCTAGTTCAAGCCCACCGGATATAACCGGGGGAACCACCGTTCGACAACGTCGATCGGAAAGCCGAGCCGCACCGCCGACTTGTGGCTTGAGCTTGTCGCGACCAACAAACCTTTCGCGAGGAGGGCAGCCACCACTTCGCGTCCCTTGCGCTCCTGATAACCCGTGAGCCGACCCGCATCGCCGCGCGACAATTCGCCAGTGAGCAAGGCTTCGCGAAGGATCGGAAACGCGCCCTTCGGCAAGCGACCCGCGCGGGCCTCATCATCGGCATAGGCTTCGATCCGGCGCAGCAGCTCTTCCGGTTCGAGGATCGAGGCCATGTAGCGCACCTGATCCAGGCATGTCCGCAGGAAGAAGTCACAGAACTCGACCAGCCCTGCCTGCGTTAGCGCACCTCGCCCGTCCAAATCGCCGCGTCGCGGACCATCGGCGATGGCAAGCAGCGCCTTGTAGCGTTGCGCGTCGCGCGCAAGGCCGCGCGACACCGACCAGAGACTTGTCCCGATCCCGAGGCGCTTGAACAGCGCATGGCTCATCAGCCGCGTCACGCGTCCATTGCCGTCAAGGAACGGATGAATCCACAGTAGCCGATGATGAGCGGCCCCTACCGACTCGACCTGGCGCAATTGGGTTAGCCGCGCCGGGTTATAGGCTTCCTCGAACCGCGTCAGGAACCGAGGCAGATCGACCGCGTCGGGCGGAAGATGGCGACCGACCATTACTTCGCGCTGGCGGAGTTCGCCCGGCACCACTCGCAGCTGCTCGCCCGTATCCGGATTCTCGACGCAAAGTAGTTCATCGGGAAGGTGCTCGCAAAATGCACGATGCAGCCATTCCGCGTAGGCACGGGTCGTCGGCCAATCCTGCGGATCATCGCCGAGATCGATCCGCTGTTGCACGTCGATGTGCGCGACAGCTTCAAGTTGCAGCGCCCGCTTGCGCGGCTCGGTCGAAAAGTCCTGCGCAAGCGCCCGATCGATATCGCGCGGATGGGTGTCGTGACCCTCGATCAAATTCGAATAATAGCAGTTCATCGACCGCACGAGCGCGCCGATCGTTTCCTGCACCAACGGATGTACCCGCCCTGCCAGCATCGACGCTTCGCGCACCAGCTGGAACGTCACATCGTCAAGCGACCGCTCCGCCTCCCAAGGCAGCATAGGTTCCATAGAACTGATATCCATGCCGGTTCTTGTGCCGGTTTTCGTGCCGGTTAGAAAGGTCGAATTTCTATAAACAAATGTAGTCTACGTCGCTCCGCTATGCCGGTTTGTAGCGTCGCCTTGTGACCATTTCACCGATTGATTAGACTCCAGGCGCTCAAGCTTTTTCAGTCGCCCGAAAAGCAACCTCGCGAACGGCAGCACAAAGGTCGAAAGACCGGGAACAATCGCCGGTGGATTCGATGCGCCCTTCGTATTCAGACTGGGCAGTCACCACACTCCCGCCGCTATAAGGGCGTGGCGTAGCGGATGGCGCGTTTTCGGTTTCGTCTGCCAGGAATGACCGGGCTGGTGCCGTTCTCGCGGAGGGTTTTGCGCAGGCTGCGTGCGAGCGCGCCTGTCGATTCAAGCGTTTCCGCAATGTCGTCTAGTTCAGCAGGCTCCAATGAGAGCGCCTCGCCTTGCGTCATCGCCGCAACTGTATCGCGTTCCGTCAAAAGCGCGGTGGCTTCTTGAACGCTGGACGCGATGGCACCGTCAGACGCCACGTCGAGCAGGTTGCTCGACAACAACGCGCCGACAGCAGCGTGGGCCTGGCCCGAGCTTGGGGAAAACAAAGCGCCCGTCGCCGCTCAGGGCTTGGGCTTCGCGCAAAATCCCCAAGGCGTGCTGCGACAGTGGCACGCGATGCGGCTGGCGTTGTTTCATCCGTGCCGCCGGTATCGTCCAGACTGCGCTGTCAAAGTCGATTTCGCTCCATTCAGCTTGCCTGATTTCGCCCGGTCGCTGGAACACATGCGCGCTGAAGCGAAACGCTAGCTTGGTGACGGGCTGCCCCCCATAGGCTTCGATAGATCGCAACAACGCGCCGAACGCCACTGCGTCGGTGATCGCGGCGTGATGCTTGGCGACTGGCGACACCAGCGCACCAGCGCACCAGCCAGCGGCTGGGCAGGATCGGCTGAAGCCCGCGCCGTGGCGACAGCATAACGAAAAACACGGCTGGCAAATGATCGAAGTCGCCGCGCCGTCTCGCGCTGTCCGGCCTTTTCAGAAACGCGCAGCACCGCCAATAATTCGTGCGGCGTGATTTCCGCGACAGGGCGCGTGCCCAGCGAGGGTGCGAGTTTCGACAATAGCCAGCGTGTCTTGCCAATGGTAACGTCGGCCTTCTGTTCGGCCTCCAGCTTGGCGATATATTCTTCAGCGATAGCCCCGAACGTGTTCGCCGATGCGATGCGCTTGGCGATACGGTCTTCGCGCTTGGCGAGGGCGGGGTCGCCGCCAGACTGTGCGACCTTGCGCGCTGCATCGCGCGCTGCTCGCGCATCCTTCAGGCTGACTTCCGGATAAGCGCCGAGCGCGAGCTTTTTTCTTTGCCATCAACGCGATACTTGAGTCGCCACAGTTTCGATCCGGTGGTGGTGACAAGCAGGTAAAGCCCCTTTTCGTCCGCCAGCTTGCGGTCGGTTTCGCCAGCCTTTGCCGTGCGGATTGTCGTGTCAGTCAACGCCATGCCCATAGCCTTTCCCAAACGCCGTATTGGCCGCTTTGGAAAAGGCCCCCAGAAAGGCCCCCAAAATTACACGATTGTTGGCGAACGCCAGCAACCGAGGGCGGTCAATGCGAGGGCTAAACTAACGGGTTTCTGCGATTTTTTCAACCCGTCGCGAACATCAGCGAACGGGTCCTTGGTGCCCCACAGGGAACAAAACTGGGCACTCGAATCATTGGATAATTTCCCTGTCTCGCAGCTGAAGTGAGCCGATTGCAGACTGGCGGATTTATGGTGGCAGAAGTCAGGAAGC
>JAIETY010000031.1 GCA_019744885.1 Sphingomonas sp. | reverse complement strand
CGCGCGAAACATTGCCTTTAAGTTAAAATTCCGTTAATGCGGACGATGCGCATTCGCTGCGCAAATTGGGAGAATGTTAATGCTCGAATTCCTTCTTTCGTTTTTCCACGGTGAGAACCTCAAGCCCTGGTAACCTAACCATCGGCCCGGACGGATCAGCAAGTAGCTGAACTTTCAGCGAAATGATCCGTTCCGGGCTGATACCATCCCGCGCGGGCCAATCCGCCCCCTTCTCCGGAAGAAAATTAGGCAAGCTGCCTAAATAGTTAAATTAACTATTCGAATCGTGGTTAACGACCCCTTGGCGATTCGCTCGCGGACCACCGCGCCCCGATAAATTTCGCGAGTGGCGTTCAGCTCGGCTCGGACCACCCCCCGCCAATCGCCTTGAACAACGCCGCTGTCTGCTGGCGCAGCAGCGCATCGCTCGCGGCAAGTTGCTCGCGCGCGGTCAGCACCTGCCCCTGCGCGTTGAGCAGTGAGTCCTGCGCCACGAACCCAGTGCGATATTGCGCCTCGGCCGCCCGGGCCGTTCGCTCGGCATCGGCCAGCGCCTGATGCAGCACGGCGTTCCGCCGCCGCTCGGCGTCGATGCGGCTGAGCGGGTCCTCGACATCGCGCAGAGCCCGCAGCACGGTCGCCTGATATGCCTGATAAGCCTGCTCACGCGCTTCCTTGGCGAGCCCGACATTGGCCTTGCGCCGCCCCCAGTCGAGGATTGGAAAGGTCGCTGAAGCACCGGCATTCGCCTGAACGCTGTTGCCCGACACCAGATTGGTCAGCGACGATGACAGCAATTGTGCGGCACCCGTCAGGCTGAATTTCGGATAGAGGTTCGACACCGCGACGCCGATATCGGCGGTCGACGCGGCAAGCGCGCGTTCGGCCGCGCGCACATCGGGGCGACGGCGCAGCAAATCGCTCGGCAGTCCGGCCGGTACGACCGGCGGCGCCCCCAGCGCCTGCCCCGGCGCGCCCAGCTCAGCCAGCAGCGCCTCGGGTGCCTGCCCCGTCAGAATGCCGAGCGCGTGAATGCGCACTTCGACATCGGCCTTCACCGGCTCAAGCCGCGCGAGCGTCGCCGACAGGCTGCCCCGCTGGCGAACGACGTCGATATCGGGCGTCAGCCCTGCCTTGGCGATGTTGCCCGCAATCTCTAGCCCGCGCCGCTGGTCGGCCGCCTGACGCTCGATGATCGCAATCTGCTCCTGGTCGAGCCGCAGCGCGAAATAGGCGTCGGCGATTTCCGCCGCGAGCGTGATCGCCGCGTCGCGTGCGCTCCACAGCGCGCCCTCGCCCCGCGCGCGTGCAGCTTCGACCCCGCGCCGGTCGCCGCCGAACAGATCGAGTTCCCAGCTCGCGTCAAAGCCGACCGCGACCGTCGAAATGCCGCTGCCGGGCGAGGTCACCCCGAAGCCACCGGTCCCACCGCCCGCAAACAGCCGCGCGAGCGAGGCAAAGCCGGCATTTCTCGAAAATTCGACCCGGCTCGCCTGCGCGCTGGCGTTGAGGGCGGGCTTGCCAGCCGCACGCGCGACGATTTCCTGCAACCGCGCCTGCCGCACACGCGATGCGGCGACGGCGATGTCGGGATTGCCCGCCAGCCCCTTCTCGATCAGCGCCGTGAGCCGTGGATCGCCGAACGCGGTCCACCAGGTCGCAGGATCGACCCCGCTCCCCGGCGCCTCGGCAAGGCGCGCATAGCCCGTCGGCAGGGCGAGGTCGGGCCGCTGGTAATTGGGGCCGACGGTGCACCCCGCGAGCACAGTCGCGGCGGCGCCGAACGCGAGCAGGTTTCGCTTCATCAATGTCCCATTCCTTCGCTGCCGCCGCCGCCCTTGGTCGGCCGCATCAGAAAAACGACCGGCGCGACGACGATGATCACCACCATCAGCGTCCGAAACACGTCGAGAAAGGCGAGCATCGCGACTTGCCGCTGCATCGTCTGATACATTAGCGCGAGCGGCGTCGTGGCGTCGCCCGGCGCAAGCTGTTGCGCCTGCGCGAGCCATTCATTGTAATTGGGATTGCTCGGGTTGAGCGTCTCGACGATGCGCGACTGGTGCACCTGCTGATAGGTCGACAGCAAGGTCTGCGCCATCGAAATGCCCAGACTCCCGCCCAGATTGCGCGCGACATTCAAAAGGCTCGATGCCTGCGCGGTCTTGTTGCGCGGCAGGCCGACATAAGCGGCGGTGTTGATCGGAATGAACAAGAACGGCAGCGCCGCCGCCTGATACAGCCGCGCCGTCGATGCATCGGCGAACGAGATATCACCCGACAGCCCGGTCATGTGCCACATCGCATAGGCCTGCGCCATCAGCCCGATGAAGATCAGCCAACGGACGTCGACCATGCCGGTCAGTCGCCCAACCACCGGCACCATCACCAGAGTCGCCAGCCCGGCCGTCGTCAGCGCGAGCCCGGCGTTGAGCGCGCTATAGCCGAGCACTTGCTGGAGCATTTGCGGGATCAGCTGCGTCGTGCCGAACAGGATCATCCCGGTCATGAACATCGTCAGCAAGGTGATGCGAAAGTTGCGCGTCTTCAGCAGCTTGACGTCAACGACGGGATCGTCGTGATCAAACTCCCAGATGATCAGCGCAACCAGTGACACTGCGGCAATCGTCGCGGTCGCGATGATCGAGCTGCTCGCGAACCAATCCTCGCGCTCGCCGCGGTCGAGCGTGAGTTCGAGAAATCCGAGCCCCAGAAACACCAGGATCACGCCGACATAATCGATCCGCAGACCACCCTTGATCTTGGCCGCGCGATCGGCCTTCACGGCGGCGGGTTCGTCGACAAAGGCTTGAGCCAGCAGAAAGGCGATGACGCCGACGGGGACGTTGACGAGGAAAATCCAGTGCCAGCTCGCGGCATCGGTGATCCATCCGCCAATCGTCGGCCCGAGCACTGGCCCAACCACGATCACGATCGCAAAGGCGGCAAAGGCCATGCCGCGCTGTTTCGGCGGGAACGTATCGGCGAGGATCGATTGCTCGATCGGCGCCAGTCCACCGCCGCCGATGCCCTGAAAAATGCGCGCGACGATCAGCGTTTCAAGATTGGGCGCGATCCCGCAGAGGAACGACGCCACCGTGAACAGCGCGATCGAAATCAGGAAATAGCGCTTGCGACCGATCGCGTCGGACAGCCAGCCGCTGATCGGAATGATCACCGCATTGGCCACCAGATAGCTGGTCAGCACCCAGGTCGCCTGATCGGTCGTGACCGACAAACCACCCGCAATATTGTTGAGCGAGACGTTCGCCACCGACGTGTCGAGCACTTCCATGAAGGTCGGCAAGCTGATGATCGCGACGATCAGCCAGGGATTGACGCGCCCCGCCGCCGACCGGTCGGCGTTCCAGATTTCGGGCGCGGCGGCGGCGCTGGCCATGGCTCAGCGGACCTTGACCGTCGGGATCACCGACATGCCGGGGCCGATCGGATAGCGGCGCGGATCGGGGCCATTCTTGACGTCGAATTCGATCCGGACAGGCACGCGCTGAACGACCTTCACGAAATTGCCCGTCGCGTTCTGCGCGGGCAGCAGCGAGAAAGCCTGCCCTGCCCCGCGCTGGATCGAGTCCACGGTCCCGCGAAACTTCACGTCGGGAAAGGCATCGATCCGCAGCTCGACCGGCTGGCCTCGCCGCATCAGCTTGAGCTGGGTTTCCTTGAAATTCGCCGTCACCCAGATGCGATCGGGCACAATCGACATCAGCGGCGTCCCCGGCGCGACATAGGAGCCGATGTTGACCGACCGGTTGACCACTTGGCCCGATACCGGCGCGGTCAGGCGATAATCGCCCACATTGATGCTCGCCTGCTGCACCACCGCGCGGCGTGCGTCGGCGGCGGCTTGCGCAGCGGTGATCTGGCGCCGCGAGACGCGGATATTGGCATCGGCATTGGCGATCTGCGTGCGGGCGGCGGCGGCCTCTGCCGCTGCCTGCCGGGCTTGCGCGCGAGCGGCATCGAGCTGTTGCCCGGCAACGGCTGAGGGATCGAGCTTGAGCAATTGTTCGTAGCGCGCCAGATCCTGCGCGGCCTTGTCGGCCACCGCGAGCGGCGCGCGCGCCTGTGCAATTGCCTGCGCGCGCTGCGCCTCGGCCGCCGCAACTTGCGCGCGGGCGGTTTCGATCTGCGCCTCAGCTTGCGCGACGCCCGCCTGCGCCTCGGCGAGTTGCGCCTGCGGATTCTGCGCCTTGATCACGCCAAGCAGCACGCCAGCCTCAACATGGCGATTGTCGACATCGGCAACCTGCAACAGCGTCCCCGCCACCGTAGGCGCGATGCGGACGATATGCGCGTCGACAAAGGCATCGTCGGTCGATTCATACTGGCGCGCGTCGAGCCAATAGAGCGTGCCGCCGCCAATCAGCGTGCCGCCGACAACGAGCAGGATCACCCAGAACAGCGGGCGCCGGAACAGCGACGGCTTGGCGTCGGCAACAGGCTCGTCGGATTTCAGCCCGCCCTGCGGCATGCTCACATCGTTCATCGGGGCTCCTGTCGTGTCGCAATGAGGGAATCGAGAATGGCGTCGACATTGGCGGCAACGCGCGCCTTCAGATCATCGACCAATGCCGCGTCGACCGCATCGCGCCGCATCAGCCGCAAGCTCGACGCGCGGGAGGCGCGCAACACCACGATCTGGCCAATGAAGGTTACCGTCAGCAGCCGAGCCCGCGCCTCGTCGGCGTCGCCGCTGGCGATGCAGACTAGTTGCACCAATGTTTCCAGCATCTGGCCCATCATGCCGCCGTAGATGCGGTCGAACGCTTCAGTCGGGTGCATCTGTTCGCGGATGATGAACAACGATTTGGATTCACTATCCGCCTGCATCAGCTTGTCGGCAAAGCGGCCGAGGATCGCGTGGATCGCCGCGCGCGCCGACGCGGTGTCGCCGCCAGCCAAGGTTGCCGATTGGTCGAGCGCAGGCCCCATATCCTCACCGAGCTGCGCCGCGATATGATCAGCAGCGGCGAGATACAGACCTTCCTTGCCGCCGAAATGATAGGTGATGGCCGACATCGCCGTGCCCGCCGCAGCCGCGATGCTGCGCGTGCTCGCGCCTTCGAGGCCCTTCAGCCCGAATTCACGGATCGCCATGTCGAGGAGCCGGTCATGGGCCAAGCGCGCGAATCTTTCTGCCGGGTTACGGTATCAGCGACCGATTTAGTTCGTTCGAACGAACTAGCAATGAAAAATGTCGCGTATTGGCAAAAATCCGATTTGCGCCCCGGCTCGTTGTCCGTATCGCACGCCGCTACCCCACTAGCCCGCCGCCAATCCGGACAGCTAGCCGGGGCCGCACGGGCAGCTAATCGCGATCCTCGTCAGGCGGGCACCACTTCCCCTGCGCGAACCGGTTCCACCCGCCGCACCGGATTGGAAAATTCCATCTCGTCATCGACCGAGCCGAAGCGCAGCGCGGTCAGGTCCTTCAGATAATTCTGGTGCACCTGCCACGGCTGCTTGTTGCCCTGCTTGGGGAAGCGCTCCATCGCACGGGTGACATAGCCCGAAGTGAAATCGAGGAACGGCGCGGGTTGCAAATCGCCCTGAATGCGCGGCGTCACCTGGCGCATGCCGCGCTTCTTCATCGTGTTGAGCAAGCGGCAGACATAGCTGCACGTCAGATCGGCCTTCAGCGTCCAGCTCGCATTGGTATAGCCGAACGACGATGCCAGATTGGGCATGTCGCTGTACATCATGCCCTTGTAATTATAGGTATTTGCCAGATCGCGCGCCGCACCGTCGACGGTGAAGGCAACATCGCTCAGCAATTGCAGTTCGAGCCCGGTCGCGGTCACGACGATATCGGCATCGAGTCGCTTGCCCGAGTTGAGCACGATTCCGCCCGCGTCGAAATGCGCAATCGTGTCGGTCACCACCGACGCCGTCCCCGCCTTGATCGCGCCGAACAGATCGGCATCGGGCACCAGGCACAGCCGCTGGTCCCACACATTATAACGCGGCGTAAAATGCTCGGCGATCGTCTCGGCCGGCAAATGCTCGCTCAGCATCTCGAGCACGCGTTCCTTCGCCTGCGCCGGATGCTTGCGCGCGGCATTGTAGAAATACATGCCGAACAACACGTTGCGCCAGCGCACCAGCGCATAGGCAAGCTTGGTCGGCAACATGCCGCGCAGCCGATTGGCCACCGCGTCTTCGGACGGTCGCGACACGACATAGGTCGGCGATCGCTGGAGCATCGTGACATGCGCTGCCGTCTTCGCCATTTCGGGCACGATCGTCACGGCGGTGGCACCCGAGCCGATCACGACGACCTTCTGGCCGGCATAGTCCAGATTTTCGGGCCAGAATTGCGGGTGGATGATCTGCCCCGCGAAATCCCCCTCGCCCGCGAACTCGGGCCGGTGCCCCTTGGCATAGTTATAATAGCCCGAGCACATGAAGAGGAAATTGCAGCTATACTGCACCTCGCGCCCCTCGGTGACAGCCGTCACCGTCCAGCGCGCGTCCTGCGTCGACCAGCTCGCCGCCTTGACGTGGTGGTTGAAGCGGATGTGCTGGTCGATGCCATATTTGGCCGCGGTGCGTTTGACGTAATTGAGGATGTTCGGCCCGTCGGCAATCGCCTTCGCTTCAGTCCACGGCTCGAAAATATAGCCGAGCGTATACATATCCGAATCGGATCGAATCCCGGGATAGCGGAACAAGTCCCACGTCCCGCCCATGTCGGCGCGCCCTTCGAGGATCATGTAGCTGCGGTCGGGGCTTTTGTCCTGCAGGTGAAAGCCCGCGCCGATGCCGGAAATCCCGGCCCCCACCACGATGACGTCGACATGATCCATTTGGGCATCTCCTATGCCCATACCTGATATTCGATTTTTGGGAGGGGCGCAAAGGCCCAGCGCGATTGCCGACCGGCCGTCAGTTGCTGGCCTTGCCCCGCCAGGGAAATGTTTGCGTGAATTCGACCTTGGGCTGGCCGCTGCCGCTGTCGGGCGTCGACACCATTGTCACCGTCGCGGCATTGTCGGTCAGCGTCAGATGGGCAAATCCCCAACTCATCCCGCGCACATAAAGCGGGCGATACTGCGGATAACTGCGCTTCTGATGCGCCATGAAGGCGGTGTTAAGCGGGCGCTGCTTGGCCGCCGAGCCGGAAACGATGTTCGGCAGCGGTGCAAGACCCGAACCCGGCACCGCGGTGGCGCAACTGTCGGTCGCGACTTCGAGCGTGTGTTCATGCCCCGCCAGATAGAGATCGGCATAGCGGCACAAGGTCGGCAGCAGCACCGCACGCAACGTCCGCGCCTGCTCAAATTTGCCACCCGACGACGACCATAAAGGGTGGTGGCCGATCACGATCTTCCAGCGCGCCTTCGATGCCCTTAGCCGCCGTTCGAGATTGGCGACCATCGCGCGTTCGGCGTCGGTCGCAGGGGTGGCCCAGGGTTCGGAAGCGTCAAGCTTCGTCGTTGGGATTTCGCTGCCGTCATCGGCCAATTTGCCGTCGAGGACTTTTTCGCCGGCGAGCAGCACATGCGTGTCGATCGAAAACACTTCGACCATGCCTTTGGCCGACGGCGGCTGCACAGCATACGCCAGCCCGTCCATGTAGAAGGGCCGCGTCGTGCTGAGATAGCGCACTTCCGACAGCGCAGCCTCGCGCGAGGTGTGCCAGTCGTGATTGCCGAGCGTCGCATAGATGCGGAAATCGCGGTCGCCCCAACCAAAGGCGCCGTAAGGCGTCGCGAACAGATCCTGAAAGCGTTTCGCGTCGTCGCGACCATCGGCGCCCATGGTCGCGCCATCGGGATAGATATTGTCGCCGAGCATGACGCCGAACTGGCAGCGCGCGACGCTGCGGCAATAGGTCGTCATGGCCTTGGCCACCGGCATCAACCCGCTGGCGGCGACGAAGCCGCCGTTGGAGGGATGCGCAGTCATCGGCGGCGGCGTGAATTCGGCGATCGGTCGCTTGTCCTTGATCCAGCTCGCGCGCGCCTTGGCAATGAATTGCGCGCGGGTGAGCGCGGGGTTCAGGTCTTCGGGATCGAGATAATCGAGGCTATAGCCTGAATCGCCGAACGCTAGGAATGAGACGGAGCGCGGAGGCGCCGACGCTGGTGCTGCGCCGCGCTCAACCGATGCGCAACCCGCCAACAACAGGGCCAACAGGCCGCTCGCGCGGTGTCGCATCGCCATCTCCATATTTCCAAATCGTGCCGTGGTGGTCATCCAGACCGGCGATGTGGGTAACGGGTCGCCCCGTCACCCACCCCTGCCCTTGTCAGAAAGTGATGCGCACGCCGCCCGCGTAACGACGACCGAACCGTTCCCATTCGATCGTCTGGCCGGTGCTGGTCGGGCTAGGGACGCCCAGCGCGGTCAACAAATTGCCCGGTTCCGAATAACGGCGGCCCGGCTGGTTGAACAGATTCTGGATGTCGAAATAGACTTCAAAATTCTTGGTCACCGAATAGCGGAGCGACATATCCACTTCTTCGTCTGCCGCCCAATAGGTGTCGCCACCGTCAGTCAAATCATCGGCGATCGCGTCGAGATAATCGCTGCGCCACTGATACTGAAAATTCAACGACAGACCGTATTTCTCATAATAGGCGCCGAGATTGTAGATCAGGTCCGACGTACCCGGGAGCCGCACCTGACGCGCTGGAACAAGGGTGCTGGTAGTGATCGCAGGCTTGGTCACCCGACTGTCGTTCAGCGTCACGTTGCTGGTAACGCCGAAGCCGCCCATCCAATCGGGCAGGCCGAGGTCGCGCGTCCAGGGGTCGAGTTGAAGCTGCGCCGTCGCCTCCATCCCGAACAGACGCCCCGAACCGCCATTGTTGATACCGCTGAAGAAATAGCCCGACCGATCAACACCGTTGCTGTTGAGCGCGTCCGAACCAAAGGTTCGGCGACTGTTGTACAGAACGTCTTCGACCTGCTTCCAGTAGAAGCCAATGCTCAGATAACCTTGCGGCTTCAGATACCATTCGAAATAGCCATCGACGCCGTAAGCGCGTTCAGGCTTGACTGCCGGGTTGCCGCCCGAAATCGTGTTGTTTGGATCGTTGATAACGACATTGGGCCGCAGCTGATCATAATCGGCGCGCGCCGCGCCCGAGTTGAACGAGAGGCGGAGCTTCTTGGTGTTGTCGACGTTCCAGTTCAGATGCAGGCTGGGGAAGAACAATGTCCGGCTCGATTCCGCCGTCACGGTGCGCGCAGCGGTACCAATGGTCCCATCAGCAATGCCGCGATTGTTCAGATTCTCGACACGCACACCGCCAACGATCGAACCCCAGTCATATCTCAGGGTGCCCATCACATAGCCGGCATAAACCTGCTCGCGGACGTTATAGTTATTGGCTGTCCGTGGCACCAACGGGAAGTTCGCCCGTGCGGCATTCGCAACCGCGCGCATCCGGTTGGTGTCGAAGTAGCGGAAGGTGTAGTCGAGCGGGATTCGGCCCAGAAACGTGTCGTTCAGCGAAAATTGGTTATAATCCTGCGGCAAGCCGATCGTGTTGAATTGCGCAGCGGAGTTGAGGGAAATCTGTCTTTCGTCGGCGATCTTGGTGCGTTGATCGAACTGGAAGCCGGCCCTGAAGATAGCGTCAGCGCCCAGGAACCGGGTTTCGCGCGTCACCACAAACCGAGCTGTATAGGCTTCTGTCGTATCAATGGCGTCAAGCACGGTGAACAACACTGGTGCTTTTGCAAAGGTGTCAATCGCCGTCACCCGGGTGCCCGCCTGAAACCGGGTCGGGCCGGTGAGCTGGGTCGTGTTGAACAGCAATAGCCGCGAGCGATTGGGATCGCTGAAATCATAGGCCACCGTCGGGCGGAGATTGCGGGTCGTCGGGCTGTCATAGGACGCTTCGCCGACCACCGACCGGTCGTCCCTCGACCGCGTGAAATTGCCAAGCCAGTTAAACTGCCAGCCATCGCCAAACTTGTGCGTGCCGGTCAGCGTATTGGTAAAGATCGACTGGCGGAACGCGCGCAGCGTCGCGCGCTGGCGAATGTCGATGCCATAGACGGTGCCGACCTGCGGCGTGTTGCCGACGCAGACATCGGCATAGCCGCTGGTGGTCGGCGTCGGGTTCACGGTGCGCGCGCAATCGGCGGTGTTGAGCGCTAGATCGCTCTGGCGATCGTCGAGATCGAAGCGGTAATTGTCGCGCGCCTCGTCGTCGGTGAAAATGGTGAACAGTGTTCGTGCCGAGATTGTGTTGTTCTCGTCCGGGCGCCAGTCGAGTCGGATCGACGACGACCAGTTGCGCCGCGTCAGGCGGTAAAGCTTGTTTTCGGCCTCTTGCGCCCAGAAACGCCGTTCCCAGCCGGGACGCTTATCGTTACCCGCTGTCGGCGCGGTGAGGAAGTTCGGCGCGGCAATTTCGCTACCCACACGTTCATAATCGGTTTCGAAATTGTCGGTGATCTGGGCACGATCAAAATAGCTGCCCGACACCAGCACGCCCAGCTCGCCGCCGCCCAACTGGAAGCGGTCGGCAATGACGAGCGACGCTTCATATTGCGGGCGACTGCCATATTCGGCGATGCCATAGCCCGCCTTACCGAGTATCTTGAAGCCCTTGTAATCAAAGGCAGAGCGCGTGATGATGTTGACGTTGCCCGAAATCGTTTCCCCCGACAGATCGGGCGTCACGGCCTTGGTGACGATGATTTGCGATGCAATCGCCGACGGGATCGAGTCGAAGCGCGCATCGCGTCCTTCGGGGCTGACGACGGTAATGCCGTCGAACGACAGCGTGGTCCAGTAATTGGGCGCGCCGCGCAGGCTGATGTAGCGCGCCTGGCCCTGGTCGCGCTCGACCGCGACGCCCGACAGGCGGCTGACGGCCTGGGCGACGTTCTGGTCGGGCAGACGGCCGACGCTGTCGGCGGAGATCACGCTGATCAGCGTGTCCGAATTCTTCTGAATCTCAAGCGCCGCCTGCTGCGATTCGCGGATCGGGCGCGAGCCGCTCACAACGACTTCATCGGCAGCGGACTCTTCAGCGGGCGCGGGCGTGGGCGCAGGCGCGGGCGTGGTCTGCGCCTGTGCCGCGGTGGCAAGCGCCGCGCTGCAAATCCCTGCGGTCAGCGCAAGGCGCGCCGAGGTGAACAGAAAAGCATGGTACCGAAATGTCATTTTATCCCCCTTCGTCTCGCCGTGGTTGGCGATGCGTGGGGGCCCGCTAGGTTAGATTAGTTAAACCCAATTTACATTAATGTTGCATTAATGTGAATCATTGGGGATGTGTAATTTTGCCACACCGGGCACGCCGCCGCACATGGGCGGGACGGCGCGATACGCTAAACGCCGTTTTTGACCCGCGCGCGATAGGCATGCAGCAGCGGCTCGGTATAGCCGCTCGGCTGGGTCACCCCGTCGAACACCAGCGCGCGGGCGGCCTGCAGCGCGATGCTGTCGGGATGGCCCGCCATCGGGCGATAGAGCGGGTCGCCCGCGTTCTGCGCATCGACCTTCGCCGCCATCCGATCGAACGCGGCGTCGACATCGGCCTTGGTCGCGACTCCGTGGAGCAGCCAATTGGCAATGTGCTGCGAGCTGATGCGGAGCGTCGCGCGGTCTTCCATCAGGCCGATATCGTTGATGTCGGGCACTTTCGAACAGCCAATGCCCTGGTCGATCCAGCGCACGACATAGCCGAGAATGCCTTGGGCATTATTGTCGAGCTCGCGCGCGACTTCCTCGGCAGTCCAGTTGCGCCCGCCCGCGAAGGGCACGGTCAGCAGGCCGTCGAGCGACGGGATCGCCTCGCCCGCGATTTCCTTCTGCCGTGCGAACACATCGACCTGATGATAATGCATCGCGTGGAGCGTCGCGGCGGTCGGCGACGGCACCCAGGCGGTGTTGGCGCCGCTCATCGGGTGGCCGATCTTCTGCGCCATCATGTCCGCCATCCGGTCGGGCGCGGCCCACATGCCCTTGCCAATCTGCGCCTTGCCCGAGAGCCCATGCGCGAGGCCGATGCGGACGTTGCGATCCTCATAGGCCTTGATCCAGGCGCTCGCCTTCATCTCGGCCTTGGGGATCATCGCGCCACCATGCATCGCGGTGTGCATTTCGTCGCCGGTGCGATCGAGGAAGCCGGTGTTGATGAAGACGATGCGGTCCTTCACCGCTTCGATGCACGCCGCGAGATTGGCCGAGGTCCGCCGCTCCTCGTCCATCACGCCGACCTTGATGGTGTGGCGCGCGAGGCCGAGCAGATCTTCGACGGCGTCGAACAGGCGGTTGGTGAAGCCGCATTCCTCCGGCCCGTGCATCTTGGGCTTGACGATATAGACGCTGCCAGTGCGGCTGTTACGCAGTGTGCCGAGGTGTTTGAGGTCATAGAGCGCGATCGTCGAAGTCATGATCGCGTCGAGAATGCCCTCGGGCGCTTCCCCGCCACCGGCCAGGCGGATCGCTGGCGTCGTCATCAGATGGCCGACATTGCGCACGAACAGCAGCGAGCGGCCGGGAAGCGTCAGGTCGCCGTACACGCGATCGGGGTTGAGCCGCCGGGTGAGCTGCTTGCCGCCCTTCTCAAACGTCTCTTCCAGATCGCCTTTCATCAGGCCGAGCCAGTTGGTGTAGGCGGCGACCTTGTCCTCGGCGTCGACGGCGGCGATCGAATCCTCAAGGTCGCAGATCGTCGTCAGCGCCGATTCGAGGATGACGTCGGACAGGCCATCGGGGTCGGTTGCGCCGATATGATCGGGGTCGAACCGCAGCTCGATGTGCAAGCCGTGATGGCGGAACAGCTTGCTTCGCTCGCCGCGCGCGACAAGCCCGACGTCGTCGCGCCAGCCGGGGATGGCTTGGTCGAGAAAGGCTTTCGCGCGCGCGACGACGGCAGCCCCGCGTGCGTCGTCATAGCCGCCCGACAGGGCTGGCGGCGCATCGAGCGCATCGGTGCCATAGAACGCATCATAGAGGCTCCCCCAGCGCGCATTCGCCGCGTTCAGCACGAAGCGCGCATTGAGGATCGGTACCACCAGTTGCGGCCCCGCCATCGTCGCGATCTCGGCATCGACATGCTCGGTGCCGATCGTGAAGGGCGCAGGCTCGGGCACCAGATAGCCGATGCTCCGCAGAAACGCCTCATCGACCGCCTCGCCCGCCTTGTACCGCGCGTCGATCGCCGCCTGCAGCGTCTCGCGCTTGGCGAGCAGCGCGGCATTCTCGGGCGCGTACCGGGCGAAGATGTCGGCGACACCCGCCCACCAGCCATCGGCAGCAATGCCCAGCCCCGGCAGCACCGCGCCTTCGACAAACTGCGCGAGTTCTTCCGCGACGCCGAGACCGGCGCGATCGACGATGGACATGATTCCTCCTTGGATGGGCAATGACGATCGGCCTGGGGAGGCAAGCGACTTGGTCTTCAAACACGCCCCCAACCGTTCGTGTCGAGCGAAGTCGAGACACCGCGCACATCGCTCGCGGCCCGTCCCTCGACTTCGCTCGGGACGAACGGGGGGTCGTAGGCAGAGCCTCTAAGCCAGCCGCCCGCCCTGCATCAACCCCGTTCGGGCGCGATCGATGCCGCCGCTGCTTCGATCCGCGCGAGCATCGCCGCGAAGTCGCTCAGCTCGGCCTTGCTGAACCCGGCGAAAATCTGCGCCTCCAGCTCCAACGCCTTGGGGGCTACGCTGTCATAAAGCAGCCGCCCGGCAGGGGTCAGCGACAGCAGATGCGAGCGCGCGTCCGCCGGATTGTCGCGGCGGTCGAGCAGCCCGCGATCGACCAGCGCCACCGCCGCCCGGCTCACCGTCACCTTGTCCATCCGCGTCGCCAGCCCCAAAGCCTGCTGCGTCAGCCCGTCGCTCTCGGCAATCACCGCGATCAACCGCCACTGCGGGATCGTCAGCCCGAACAGCGCCTCATACGCCGTCGCCACCGCCGCCGACACGCGGTTCGACGCGATCGACAAGCGATAGGGCATGAAGTCGTCGAGCTTGAGCGTCGTCATTCGGCGATTGTTGCCACCTCGGCGGGCCGCCTGGCAACCACCGCGACCGCCAGCGCTGCGGCGGCGGCGACCCAGAGCGCATCGCTGCCGATCGCGATGAACGCGATGGCGCCCGCCGCGCCGCCGCCGAGCAGCCCGCTCCACAGCAGCAGATGCGGAATCCACCCCCAGCGATCCTCACCCGCAATCGCGGCGGCGAGCAACTGCCCGATCTTGACCAGCCGCCCGGTCATATAGGTAAGGCCGATCCGCACGTCGGTCCCTTCGGCGAAGAAGATATTCTCCACCCCCATCGCCGCCGCCATCAGGATGGCGGCAGGCCAGAGCTGGTGGAAATCGCCGAGCGCGGCCGCCCCTGCCAGCAGCGCCGCGAGCAGTACCGGGACGACGGCACGGTGGTGGTACTTGCCCCACCGCCCGACCAGCGACCCCGCGATGACGCCGATCAGAAAACTGCCGATCAGCATCGCAGCAACGGCGGCATTGCCCGACATCTCGGCAATCCCCACCCCCAGCCGCGTGGAGTTGCCGCTCATGAACGAAACGAAGAACCCGCCGGTCGCGAGGAAGCCAACCGCATCGACATACCCCGCCAGCGCGGACAAACCGATGGCTAGGAGCCGGTCGTGGGGGTCGAAGGATTTCACGAGGGGGGTTTAGGGGGTGTGGGGGCGGATGGGAAATGGGTTCGGGCGCGGAGTCGCTAGCCGCGTGGCTTTGACAACGGTGGGCCCCGGCACAAGGCCGGGGTGACGATCGAATGGGACAACGATCATTCCGCTCCACCAATCACTCCGTCACCCCGGCCTTGTGCCGGGGCCCACCGAGCCGCCAGATACCGGCGCCAGCGGCTCCAGCCCGAACCCCACCGCGAGATCGTTCCACGCGGGGTTTTCGCGTTCAATCAGGTTGCGTTTCCAGTCGCGGTTGTAGCGCTTGAGCTGCTTTTCGCGGGCGATGGCGGTTTCCATGTCGTCGTAAAGTTCGAAATAGACGAGGCGCTTGATACGACGTCTGCGCGTGAAGCTGTCGTAATTGCCCGCGCGATGCTGGGCGATGCGGGCCAGCAGGTTGGAGGTCACGCCGACGTAGACGGTACCGTTGTAGGCGCTGGCGAGGATGTAGACGACGGGTTGGCGCTCGAGCTTCATGCGGCGGTATTTTGCGGCCCGGTGGGCCCCGGCACAAGGCCGGGGTGACGAAGGGGCAGGAAAGGCACGGCT
This sequence comes from Sphingomonas sp., assembly GCA_019744885.1. Taxonomy (GTDB): domain Bacteria; phylum Pseudomonadota; class Alphaproteobacteria; order Sphingomonadales; family Sphingomonadaceae; genus Sphingomonas. The sequence goes on along the minus strand of JAIETY010000031.1, from coordinate 9,401 downwards.
AGACCCCCACCCTCAAACCCGCTATATAGTTTCATCTGATACCATCTGCCGCCACGGAGACCCCTGCCATGACGACTGCGACCGCCGCCGAGCCCGCCACCGCCCACGACAACCCGATGGGCCTCAACGGCTTCGAATTCGTCGAATTCACCTCGCCCGATCCGGAGGCGCTCGCCGATCTGTTCGTCAAGATGGGCTTCACCCATGTCGGCACGCACCGTTCGAAGAATGTCCGCCGCTATGCGCAGGGCGACATCAATTTCCTGCTCAACATGGAAAATGCCGGCCAAGTCGTCGGTTTCCGCGACACCCACGGCCCCTCCGCCAATGCGATGGCGTTTCGCGTCGCCGATGCCGCCAAGGCGGTGAAGCTCGCGACCGAGCGCGGCGCGGTGCCGGTCGAGGGCAAGGTTGGCCCGGCCGAGCTCAACATTCCGGCGATCGAGGGGATCGGCGGCGCGAACCTTTATCTCGTCGACCGGCGCGGCGGGGCGACGCTCTATGACATCGACTTCGAGCCCGTCCCCGGCGCGAGCCCCGACGATAACAGCGTCGGCCTCCACACGCTCGATCACCTCACGCATAACCTGATGCGCGGGCGGATGAATTACTGGGCGGACTATTACGAGCGCATCTTCAACTTCCGCGAAATCCGCTTCTTTGACATCGAGGGCAAGGCGACCGCGCTGGTTTCAAAAGCGATGACCGCGCCCGACGACAAGATCCGCATCCCCTTGAACGAAAGCCAGGACGAGCATTCGCAGATCGAGGAATTCATCAAGGATTACAAAGGCGAAGGCATCCAGCACATCGCCATGGCGACCGACGACATCTTCAAGACGGTCGATACCTTGCGCGCCAATGGCATCCGTTTCCAGGACACGATCGACACCTATTTCGACCTGATCGACAAGCGCCTGCCCGGCCACGGCCATGATGTGGAGGAGATGCGCAAGCGCAAAATCCTGATCGACGGCGCGCCCGAGACCGGCGGCGGGCTGCTGCTGCAAATCTTCACCGAAAATATGGTCGGGCCGATCTTCTTCGAAATCATCCAACGCAAAGGCAATGACGGCTTTGGCGAGGGCAATTTCAAGGCGCTGTTTGAGAGCATCGAGCTCGATCAGATGCGGCGCGGGGTGATTCCGGCGACGGCGGAGTAGTTACTCAAGCCCCTCCCCTTCAGGGGAGGGGTTGGGGTGGGGACTGTCCCCAAGTGCGTCGGTCTCGATGAGACTGAAACGCCCCACCCCTACCCAGATTCAGGGGAACGATCCCCCGGATCGTTCAGGTCAGGCCGGGGGCCTGACCGACCTGAAGCTCCTAAACGGGAGGGGCTGGCTTGCGGAGCGATAGACATGACCACCTACCTCACCGGCTTCGGCAATCACTTCGCGACCGAAGCCGTCCCCGGCGCGCTCCCCATCGGGCGCAATTCACCCCAGCGCCCCGCGTTCGGGCTCTACGCTGAGCAATTCAGCGGCACCGCCTTCACGATGGCGCGGGCCGAGAACCGGCGGTCGTGGCTCTACCGCCTGCGCCCGTCGGCCGCGCACCCGCCCTACGCGCTGATCGCCGATCCCGCCGCCGATCGCACGCTGCCCGCCAGCCCCAACCGGCTGCGCTGGGACCCGCGCCCGTTGCCACATGCCGCGACGACCTTCGTCGACTCGCTCAGCACCATGCTCTGGAACGGCGATCCGGAGGCGCATAGCGGCGTCACGCTGTCCACCTACGCCGCGACCGCGAGCATGGACCGGCAAGTCTTCTTCTCGGCCGATGGCGAGTTGCTGATCATCCCCGAGCAAGGCGGCCTGACGCTCCACACCGAACTCGGCGTGATCGACATCGCCCCGATCGAGATCGCGATCATCCCGCGCGGCGTCCGATTTCGTGTCGCCCTCACCGGTGCCAGCGCGCGCGGCTACCTCGCCGAGAACCACGGCGCGCCGTTCCGCTTGCCCGATCTCGGCCCGATCGGCTCGAACGGCCTCGCCAATCCGCGCGATTTCGAGAGCCCTGTCGCCTGGTTCGAAGACCGCGACGAACCTTTCGAAATCATCCAGAAATTCGGCGGCAAGGTCTGGCGCACCACGATCGATCATTCCCCGCTCGATGTTGTCGCGTGGCACGGCAATCTCGCGCCGGTGAAATATGATCTGCGCCGCTTCAACACGCTAGGCACCGTGAGCTTCGATCATCCCGACCCCTCGATCTTCACCGTCCTCACCAGCCCGAGCGACATGCCGGGCCGTGCAAATGCCGATTTCGTGATCTTCCCGCCGCGCTGGATGGTGGCCGAGGACACGTTCCGCCCGCCGTGGTTCCACCGCAATTTGATGAGCGAAGCGATGGGCCTCATCACCGGCGCCTATGACGCCAAGGCGGATGGCTTTGCCCCCGGCGCGCTGTCGCTGCACAATATGATGAGCGCGCACGGCCCCGATGTCGCGAGCTGGCAGGGCGCGACCAACGCCGAGCTGAAGCCGCACAAGATCGACGGCACGATGGCGTTCATGGTCGAAAGCTGCTGGCCGTACCGGGTGGCGGACTCGGCGCTGGCGGCAGCGCAGCCCGATTATGACGCCGTGTGGGGCGCGTTTCCCAAAGCGATCGTACCGAAATAATTTTTCGCACGCCTGTCGATTCTGCTCCCCTTCGCCCGTCTCCAAAGTACGATCGCGACAGGCGCGGTCGCCTTAGGGAAGGATAGAGCGATGCAATATCTCATGATGATCGTTGAAGACGAAGCCCATTATGCCGCACCCGGCGCGATGGACGCCATCGTCGCCAAGCATATGGCGTTCGGCCAGAAGCATGGCGCCGCCATCCGCGGTGGCAATGGCCTGCAAGTGAGCGCGACTGCCACCACGGTGCGCACGGTCGGCGACAGCAAGACGATCCACGACGGCCCCTTTGCCGAAAGCCGCGAACAGCTGGGCGGCTATTATGTGATTGAGGCCGCCGATCTCGACGCCGCCATCGCCATCGCCAAGGACGTCCCCCTGGCCGCCGACGGCGCCATCGAGATCCGGCCAGTCCTCGCCCAGGGTGGTTGACCCGCTCGACCGGGCGGCGCGCGCGGATGGCGGCAGGATCATCGCCGCGCTCGCTGCCCGGTTTCGCAATCTCGATATTGCCGAAGAGGCTTTTGCCGAAGCATGCGCCCGCGCCGTCACGGCATGGGTGACCGAGCCGCCGCGCGATCCGGCGGCATGGCTCTACCGCGTCGCAGAGCGCGTCGCGCTTGACCGGGTGCGCCAGACGAACGTCCGCGCGACCGCCATGCTGCCTGACCCCGCGCCCGCCCCCACCCCGGAGGAGCTGATGCTCGACGCGAGCCCGATCCCCGATGAGCGGCTGAAGCTGATCTTCACCTGCTGCCACCCGGCGATCCACCCCGAAGCGCGCGCTGCGCTGACGCTGCGGCTGGTGTGCGGGCTGTCGACCGAGGAAATCGCGCGCGCTTTCCTGACGTCCGAGCCAACGCTCGCGCAGCGGCTGGTGCGCGCCAAGCGGAAGATCGCCGATGCCGGGATCGGCTTTGACATCCCCGGCCCCGCCGCCTGGCCCGAGCGCGTCGCCGCTGTGCTCAGCACGATCGAAGTCGCCTATGCGCATGCGCATGCTGACGGCGCCGGGACTGGCCGCCACGCCGATTATGCGACCGAGATGCTGTCGATCACCGCGACGCTTGCGCGGATGATGCCCGACGAAGCCGATGTGCACGCGCTCGCCGCCACCGTGCGCTTCGCCGAGGCGCGACGCCCGGCGCGCGTTGACGCGAGCGGCGTCATGGTGCCCTTGTCCGAGCAGGACCCGAAGCGCTGGGACGCCGCGCTGATTGCTGAGGGGCGACGCTATTTCGCCATCGCCTTGCGCGTCGGCGCCCGCCGCCCCCGCGTGGTTGCCGCGCTGATCCACGCCGAATGGTGCGCGCGGGAGTCACTCGCCGAGCCGCCGCCGTGGCGCAACATCCTGACGATCTATGACGCGCTGCTCAGCGTGCGCGACGACGCGATCACCCGCCTCAACCGCGCGGTCGCGCTTGCGGAGGTCATGGGCTATGCGGCGGCGCTGGAGGAAGTCGACGCGCTCGACCTCCCCGGCCTCGCGCACTTCCTGCCCTATCATGCAACCCGCGCGGGGCTGTTCTATCGGCTTGGGCTGAAGGACGCTGCCCGCGCGGCCTATGACACCGCGCTCGCGCTCGATCCGGGCGACGCCGAACGGCGCTGGCTGGAGGCGCGGCGGGCGGAGCTTGGTTAGTCGATGCCGATTTTATTGGGCAGGTTCGATGGCGTAACCATTTGTTTTACGTGTTAATGCACGACTGGGCTGGCATAGAGCGCTGGTATTTCGAGCAGAGTTCGGACCATGTGGACACATCTCATCGCAGGCGTGCTTTTGGCGGCATCCGGTCCGCAAACAGCGGCAACACCAGATGATGATGACGAGGTCGAAGTTTGCGTGACGGTGCTGACATTTTGGTCGGGCAGCGCTTCGGATCGTCGCGCGATTGCATCCGACCCGGTTCCTGAGTCTTTCCGGCGGGGGTTCGGCTGGCGCGGCTGTCAAACACTCGACAAACCGGCCCTACTCGAATGGCATCTGGCGTTCGGCACCGAACAGACCAGCTCCGCCGCGCTCGCTTGGCTCGAACAGCAAACGCTTGCCGAAGGACCGGGGGTCGCGGAATTTGCACGTATGGCCAAGGCGCTGTCGGGTGCGTCGCGGCCGGAAGGCAGCGCGCAGGCCAAAGCGTTGCACGCTGCGCTTGATCGACTGAGCTTTCTGGCCGACCAATATCTGCGGGCAGCGGAATTTTATCATTCTCCGACCCTGCTCGCCAAAGCGGCGCCCTATGTCGATGCCGTTCGGCTCGGCCTCGCGGCGCTCGACAGCGACCGGTTCGGCGAGCTCAGCGATCAAGCGTCTGAAGAGCTGCAGCGGCGCGGCTGGGTCGAACGCTCCGACTATAACCTGGAGCGGTGGCGCGCGCTCGCCATCCGTTTCGTGATCGCACGAGCGCAGCAATCGCTTGCACCCAGTGACATTGCCGCGGCTGACCAATCGATCGTCCGATACGCCGGAAAGCCGCCGCTGGCCGACGAATTGACCGACGTGGCGCTCGAACACGGCGGCAATCCCTGCGCCGAAGCCACTTCGCCGTCGGAAGTGGCGGCGGTTTGCGATCGTGAACTCAATCTCCCGCGTCGGCTGGCCACCTATTGGTATCATCGCGCACTGATCGACGATTTGTTTGATCCTAAAGACAAAGCGGACAGGGCCTTCGATGGTCAGGCGTTCACCAATGCAGCGCGCCTGATGGCATTGATCGACGATGGCGAACACGATCACCCCGCAAGCGATCCTGCGCGGCGGCACGATGCACGTGCCGCGCTTTTCGTGTCACATGCGGCGGCGTTGGCGCGTCGCGCGGCAGCCCGACGGTCGACGTCGGGCGACGCCGATTATGACTGGTATCGGGCATTGCGCACACTAATCCGGGCGGAACGGTTAACCTCGCCTGTCACTCAGCCCGGCCGGTTTCGCCAGATTGGCGTGCAGTTCGGCACGATCTGCCGCACATTATCGGTGGAGCGATGCCGGGATGATGCGCAACTAGGCCGCGAATACCGCTATCTGACGCAGGATCTGGGCTTCCTCGATCAACCGACGCCCTGACCAAAAGGGCGGATGCATGCTTCGCTGAGCACGGCGCGCGTCGCGGTCATCGCTGGGTCTGCAATCTTCAGGACGCGCAGCCGATGATGCCGATCACCGGGACGATGACGCTGTCGCCGCCGTCGCGGGTAATGGTCAGCGTCGCGCCATCGGTCAACGCGCCCTGCGTCAGGTCGCCGCGCCGCACGATTGCCATTTCGACCGAAACCTTCAGGTCACCGCCAGCATAATCGGTATGCGCCAGAAAGCCGAAGTCACCGGGGCCGTTCTGCCCCGTGCGAACGAGATCGGTGAGCTTGCCATCGGGCGCGAAGCGGATTCGCGCGGGATCGGCGGTCAGCATGGCCACCAAAGTCCGCGTCTGGGTGGCGGTCCACAGGAACGTCGCGCAGCCGGTCTGGGGCAATTCCTGCTTGGGGATCGCCCCGATCGGCAGCCCATCGACCGAGAGCGGTAGCGGCGGGAGCGGCAGCTTCGGCGCGTCTTGCGGCATGGCGGGTGCGGCAAGCAACAAAGCGAAAAATACGGCTTTCATGGCGTCATCAATAGCATGACGAGCAGCGCCGGGTAAGCCGCGATTGCCATCAGCGTCCCGAGCGGCAAGCGGTCGGCGAGCGTCGCCCCGCGCCCGGTCAGCAAGCGGAACAGGACCACGCCAAGTCCCGTTAGCGCGGCGAGGAACAGCACGGCGGGCAACAGCTGCCAGCCAAGCCATAGCCCGATTGCCCCGAGCAGCTTGGGGTCGCCGCCGCCCAACCCCTCGCGGTGGCGGATCAGCTTATAGCCCGCGCCAATCGCCCAGAGCGCGACAAAGCCGCCCACCCCGCCGATCGCGCGATCGGTGAGAGATGGGCTAATCCCCAACAGCCCGACCGCGACGCCCGCGAGCGCCAGGGTCGCGGTCAGCGCGTCGGGCAGCCAGAATTCGGTGACATCGAGCGCCGCCAGCGCGAGCAATATCCACCCGAACACCGCCGCCGCCAGCGCCTCGCCGCCGGGCAGGAGCAACCCCGCACTCGCGCCAATCGCCAGCGCGATTGCTTCGATGCGCCAATGGATCGGGTCGATCGGCGCGTGACAGGTCCGGCATTTGCCCCCGGCGAGTAGACCGCTCACCAGCGGCACCAGATCGCGCGGCCCCAGCGTCACCCCGCAGGCATCGCACGCCGACCGTCCGCGCAGCACCGAGCGACCCTCGGGCCAGCGGATCACCAGCGCAGCAATGAAGCTGCCGAAGATCGCGCCGAGCAGCGCCAGCCCGACTACCGACAGCCAAGGCGGTCCCGATGTCAGCGCGGCGGCGATATCTTCCATCGGCACGGCGATAGGCGATTTGTATTCGTCGCGTCACCGCCCTAAATCGCGCGCAGCATTTCCCCCGCGCTGGAGCATCCCCCATGAGCACCGATCCCGCCCGTGATCCTGTCGTCATCGTCGCCTACGCCCGCACCCCGATGGGCAGCTTTCAGGGCGTGCTCACCGGAGCGAGCGCGACCGAGCTTGGCGCCGCTGCCGTCGGTGCAGCGGTCGAGCGTGCGGGGCTGTCGGGCGAGGCGGTTGAGCGCATTTATATGGGCTGCGTGCTGCCCGCCGGGCTCGGCCAGGCGCCCGCGCGCCAGGCCGCGCTCAAGGCAGGGCTGCCGCTCCATGTCGAGGCGACCACGGTCAACAAGATGTGCGGCAGCGGCATGCAGGCCGCGATCATGGCGCATGACGCGATTCTTGCTGGCTCCGCCGACATCGTTGTCGCCGGCGGCATGGAGAGCATGACCGGCGCGCCTTATCTGTCGATGCGGCATCGTGGCGGCGCGCGGATCGGGCATGATGTGCTGAAGGATCACATGTACCTCGACGGGCTCGAAGACGCCTATGAACCCGGCAAGCTGATGGGCAATTTCGCGGAGGACACGGCGGCCGAGTATCAATTCACTCGCGCCGATCAGGATGATTTCGCGGTCGCCTCGCTCACGCGCGCGCAAGCCGCGCAAGCGGCAGGCAAGTTCGTGCGCGAGATTACGCCCGTAGAAGTCGCCGGGCGCAAGGGATCGGTGACGGTCGATCAGGACGAACAGCCGCTGAAAGGCGACGCTGCGAAAATCCCGACGCTCAAGCCCGCCTTTTCGAAGGACGGCACGGTCACGGCCGCTAATGCCTCGTCGATCTCGGACGGTGCCGCAGCACTAGTGATGATGCGCGCGTCGAAGGCCGCAGAGCTTGGCCTGACGCCGGTCGCCCGGATTGTGTCGCACGCGGCGCATGCGCATGCCCCGTCGCAGTTCACGACCGCGCCGGTCCCGGCGATGCGCAAAGCCCTCGACAAAGCAGGCTGGAGCGTCGCCGATGTCGACCTGTTCGAAGTCAACGAAGCCTTCGCCGTCGTGCCGATGATCGCGATGCGCGACCTCGGTATTCCGCACGACAAGCTCAACATCCACGGCGGCGCGTGTGCGCTGGGCCACCCAATTGGTGCCAGCGGCGCGCGGATCATCGCGACCCTGATCTCGGCACTCCAGACGACCGGCGGTACGCGCGGGCTTGCGAGCCTGTGCATCGGCGGCGGCGAAGCCACGGCCGTGGCGCTGGAGCTGATAGGCTAGCCAAAGCCCCAGCCCATTTCATTGGCTTGGCACGACAAATCCTTCGCCGAGCCGATTGCGCCCCGCCCTCGGCTCGCTTAGGCTTGGGCCTCACGGCGGGGATTTGGTGATGCGGCGAATTTGGTGGTTGGTTGCGACTTCGGCACTCGGTTCGACCTTCGCCGCCCCGGCAATCGCGAGTGAAACCCCGCTCTACCAACCGGTTCCCGCGTGGGTGACCCCCGCGCCGCCGATCGATGCGGCCAAGCTGGGGCCAGACGGCCCGGTTTACCCCGTGGTGGATACACAAGAGCGGCTCGAAAACGGCACGATCTGGTCATACCACGAAATCGTGACCCGGTTGGCGACGCCCGAGGTGATCCAGCGCGCCGGCACGGTCGCGATTGCCTGGCAGCCCGCCAAGGGCGACTTGATCGTCCACAGGATCGAGATCATCCGGGGCACGCAGCGCATCGATGCGCTGGCCGGTGGCAAGCAGTTCGAAGTCATCCGGCGCGAAAAGCAGCTCGAACGCTTCACCATCGACGGTGAGCTGACCGCGACAATGGCGGTCGAAGGCCTTCAGGTCGGCGATTTGCTCCGCGTGGTCGCCACCATCTCGCGCAAGGAAGATGTGATCGCGCCTGCGATTCAGGACGTTGCGGGGCTGCTGACCGAACCGCTGCCGGTTGGCTATGCCCGCACCCGGCTGGTCTGGCCCGCGACTGCCGACATCAAGTATAAGGCACTGGCCGAAGGAGCCAAGGCCACGGTCAATGTTCGCGGCACCGAACGCGAAGTGGTGTTCGAGGGCGTGCTGCCCAAAGCGACCGAGCTGCCGAGCGACGCCCCCGTCAGCGTCCGCAAACTTCCGCTCGTAGAAATGTCGAGTTTCGCCGACTGGGCGGCCGTTTCCAAAGTCATGGCGCCACATTATGCGACCAGCACGGCGATTGTGGCAGGCAGCGATCTTGCCAAGCAGGTTGCGGCGATCAAGGCCGCCGACTCCGATCCGCTGCGTCGCGCCAGCGCCGCGCTCCAGCTCGTTCAGGACAAGGTACGCTACCTCTACAACGGCTTGGACAAGGGCAATTATGTGCCCCAGCCAGCCGAACAAACCTGGACGATGCGCTACGG
>JAIETY010000116.1 GCA_019744885.1 Sphingomonas sp. | reverse complement strand
GGGTCGGCCAGCTTACGGTGCAGTGGCGCGGGGAGGGGGTGGCGCCTGACCCCGCCGGATTGCGTGCCGATGCTGCGTGGGCGGCGCTGGCGGATAGCGGGGCGGCTGACCTGAAAGCGGCAATCGACCGGGTAGTCGTAATCCGCACGATGGCCGATTCGGTGCCGGGGGCGCCGCAGCCGTTCGGGCGCTGCGCCAATCCGCCGGGGACGCTCGCCGAGGATTTGGGGCTGGCGGAGGTCGAGGCGATCTATTCGCTGGTCGGCGGCGATCAGCCGCAAGCGCTGGTGAGCGAAGCCGCTGAGGCGATTTTCGCAGGCGAAGCGCGGGCCGTGCTGATCGCGGGGAGCGAGGCGACCGCGGCGGTCAAGACTGCGCTGCGGCTGGGGCAGGCGCTCGACTGGTCGCGGAGCAGCGAGGCCGATTTCACCGATCGCGGGCTGGGGTCGCGCTTGCTGTCGGCCTATGAGATCGCCAATGGGCTCGGTGCGCCGACGCTGACTTATCCAGCGTTTGAGCATGCGTTGCGGGGGCGCTGGGGCTTGTCGCGGGCGGCGCATGGGGCGCTGATGGCCGAGCTTTGGGCGGGCTTCTCAGCCGTCGCCGCAGCCAATCCGTACAGCATGTTCCCCGCCGCCCGCAGCGCCGATTTTCTCGCGACGCCCTCGGCGGAGAATTACCCGGTCGCCGATCCTTATCTCAAATGGCATGTAGCACAGGATGCGGTGAACCAAGGCGCGGCGGTGGTGCTTACCTCGGTGAGGGAGGCCGACCGGCTCGGCATTGCGCCTGCCAAGCGCATCTATCTCCACGGCTATGCTGAAGCCGCTGACCGGACGCCGACCGAGCGGCCCGATCTGTCGCGGTCGCGCGCGGTAGGGCTGGTGCTTGCGCAGGGATTGGCGACGGCGGGCAAGGCGACGGCGGATATCGCGCTGTTCGACCTCTATAGCTGCTTCCCCTGCGTCGTGCTGCTCGCCGCCGAAGCGCTGGGGCTCGACTGGCGCAAGACCCCCGCGACCGTTACCGGCGGGTTGCCGTTCTTCGGCGGGCCGGGCAACAGCTATTCGCTGCACGCGATTGCTACCATGGCCGAACGGTTGCGCGCCGCACCCGACGCGTTCGGGCTGATCCTCGCCAATGGCGGCTTCATGTCGAAGGAAGCGGCGGGGGTTTATTCGGCCATGCCGCCGCGCGACTGGGCGCCGGTATCGAGTGCAGCAATTGCGCAGCAAATTGCCGCCGAACCGGTCCTGCGGCTCGTTGATGGCCCAGCCGAAGCGAGCATCGATGCCTATACCGTCGCCTTCAGCAAGGGCGTGCAAAAGCGTGGCTATGTGATCGGTACAACCACGGATGGCGCGCGCATCCTCGCCGCCACCGCGCGCGATGACGCCGCGACCCTCGCCGCTTTGCTCGCCGACGATCCGCTTGGCCGCACCGCCACAATCGCGCACGATGGCCGCGCGAACATCATCACCGCGATCGGAGGCACGGCATGACCCCAGGCGATGGCAAGCCAATGCTAAGCGGCATCAAAGTCGTCGACCTGACCAGCGTCGTGTTTGGCCCCTATTGCACCCAGACGCTCGCCGATCTGGGGGCCGAGGTGATCAAGGTCGAATCGCCGCCGATGGGCGATGTGTTTCGCTGGGCAGGCAAGCCGAGCGCGACGCCGGGCATGGGGCCGGGCTTCCTCGCGCTCAATCGCGGCAAGCAATCGGTGCTGCTCGATCTGAAACAGCCCGATGATCTGGCGACGATGAAGGCGCTGCTCGCCGACGCCGATGTGTTCGTGTCGAATGTGCGCGGGCAGGGGATGGAGCGGCTCGGCCTTGATTACCAGAGCGTGCGCGCGATCCGGCCCGACATCATCCATGTCCACTGCGTCGGGTTTGGGCAGGACGGGCCCTATGCCGATCTACCCGCCTATGACGATGTCATTCAGGCGGCGAGCGGCGCCACCAGCCTGTCCAGGCGCGTCGATGGCGGCGCGGCGCCACGGTTCATCCCGTCGCTGATCGCCGACAAGGTGTCGGGGCTGCACGGCGCCTATGCGGTGCTCGCCGCGCTGATCCACCGGATGCGGACGGGCGAGGGGCAATTGGTCGAAGTGCCGATGCTTGAGGCATTCACTCATTTCATCCTGCTCGAGCATTTGGGAGGGCACACCTTTGATCCGCCCAATGCGCCGACCTGCTATGCGCGCCAGGTCGATCCGAACCGCCAGCCGTTTCCGACCAGCGACGGCCATGTCGCGATTGCGGCCTATGGCGACCGGCATTGGCTGAGCCTGTTTGAAGTGCTGGAGGCGTCGGCGTTTCTGGACCGACCGGAGCTGGCGACCACCACCGATCGCTTCCACAATATGGCGCTGATGTATCACGAAGTCGCGCGGCTGACGCCCGGCCTAACCACCGCCGAGCTGCTTGCGCGGTGTGAGGCCGCGAACCTGCCCGCGCGGGAAGCGCGCGACGTCGACGACATCATGGACGACCCGCACCTTAAAGCGGTGGGCTTTTTCCAGCGGCGCACCCACCCGACCGAAGGCGATTATTTCGAGATGCGCCCGCCGGTGAAATTCGGTGCCATGCCCGCGCGCGAGCCGAGCCTGCCGCCAAAACTCGACGAGCAGGGGGCGGCGATCAGGGGCGGATCACGAGGGTCCGCGTAGAAGTTCCAGCTAACGCCGTTTGCCCTGAGCTTGTCGAAGGGCTGTTTTTCTTCTGCCAGCCGCTCGAAGAAGAAGGGCGGTGCTTCGACAAGCTCAGCACGAACGGTGAATCGTTATTCCCCCGAACGCGGCAGAGCGTTAGCTCAGTGGCACGCCCGAAATCGTGATGCGGTGCATCAGCCTTTTGTGGCCGTGGTAATCATTGACCGCGAAATGCCAGGTCGAGCGATTATCCCACACCGCGACCGACCCCGGCGCCCATTGCAGGCGGCACTGGAATTCCTCGCGCATCGCGACGCCGTAGAGATATTGCAGCAGCGGCTGGCTTTCCGCAGCCGTCCAGCCTTCGAAGTGGAGCGTGAAGGCGGGGTTGACGTAGAGCAGCTTGCGGCCGGTGACGGGGTGGTGGATCACCGCCGGATGGACCGCGTTCGCGCTCACGTCATGGCCCTTCAGATCGGCGGCCTGATCGGTCTTGGCGTAGATCCCGTCATGGCCATAGATGTGATCGGCGCTGTGCACCGCGCGTAAAGTGCCCAGCGTCGCCTTCAGCCCGTCGGACAGCGCATCATAGGCAGCACCCATGCTCGCGAACAATGTGTCGCCGCCCGTGGGTGGCAGTTCGCGCGCGACGAGGATCGATCCCATGGCGGGTACCGGATCATAGCTGTGATCGGTATGCCAGCCGCCGCCGATGTTGACGAATTGCGTCTCGGCTTTGCGGACTTCGGCGATTTCAGGATAGCCGCCGTTGGCGGGGAAGTAATTGTTAACGTCGATATCGCCCCAGCGCCGCGCGAAGGCGATGTGATCTTCGGGGGTAAGTTGCTGGTCGCGCAGCAGCACGACGCCGGTGTCGGCCAGCGCCTGCCGGATCGCCGCCAGCTCATCGTTGCCCATCGCGCGGACATCAACGCCGGTGATTTCCGACCCGCAATGCGGTGCCAGCGGCCTGATCTGCATTTCGCCCATGCTGCCTCTCCTTGTTTTATGGAGCGCAGCATGGGCGAAGATTGCCTGCTTTACCAGATGTGGACGCGCTGCTCGGGCGCCAGATACAGCTTGTCGCCGGGCTTGACGTTGAACGCGGCGTACCAAGCATCGACATTGCGGACGATGCCGTTGACCCGGAAGTACGGCGGGCTGTGTGGATCGGTGAGCGCACGGGCCCGCGCGGCGCCTTCGCGCAGCTTCGCCTGCCACGCCTGAGCATAGGCGAGGAAGAAGCGCTGGTCGCCGGTCAGGCCGCCGATCACCTTCGCCTTGCCGTGCTTGGCCTGATAGCGCTGATAGGCGCCATAAGCCGCCTCGACCCCGCCGAGATCGCCGATATTCTCGCCGAGCGTCAGCTTGCCGTTGACCTTGGTGCCCGGCACCGCTTCATATTGGTCATATTGCGCGGCGAGGGCAGCGGTGCGCTCCTTGAACGCTTTCTTGGCCAGGGGCGTCCACCAATTTTCAAACTTGCCGCTCGGGCCGAACTGGCTGCCCTGATCGTCGAAGCCATGCCCCATTTCATGGCCGATGATCGCGCCGATCGCGCCATAGTTGACGGCAGGGTCGGCATTCGGGTCGAAATAGGGCGGTTGCAGGATCGCCGCCGGGAAGGTGATCTGGTTGGCGAGCGGATTGTAATAGGCATTCACCGTCTGCGGCGTCATGCCCCAGAGCGAACGATCGACGGGCTTCACGAAGCGCGCGAGCTCAAGCTGATGCTGGAATTCGGCCGAGCGCATCGCGTTGCCGAGCATGTCGCCACGCACCACCTTGAAGCTTGCATAGTCGATGTACTTGTCGGGGTGGCCGACGCGCGGTTCGAACGCCGCGAGCTTGGCGAGCGCGGCCTTGCGGGTGGCTTCGTCCATCCATGCCGACTTGCTAATCCGGTCCTGATAGGAACCGCGCAGATTCTCGATCAGCTCGGTCATCTGCGCCTTGGCGGCGGGCGGGAAGAATTTGGCGACATAAAGCTGACCGACGGCCTCGCCGAGCGCGCCGTTGGTGAGCTGGACGCCGCGCTTCCAGCGATCGCGCTGCGTCTTCACGTCGGAGAGCGTCGTCGAATAGAAATCGAACCGCGCCTGATCAAATGCCTTGGGCAAATTGCCGGCATTGTCGCTGACGAAGTGGAAGGCGAGATAATCCTTCCAGGTCGCCAGCGGCGTCGCGACCATGATCTTGCCGAGCGCGGTGATCGCGGTGTTGTTGGTCATCAGCACGGTCGGCGAGCTGTCGACTCCGGCGGTTTTCAGCATCAGCGCCCAGTCGAATTCGGGCGCCTTTCTGGTCAGCCCGGCAATATCCTCGGGGTCGTTGAGCGCGGCAATGTCGCGGCTCTTTTCCGGCGACCAATGCTCCTTGGCCATCGCGGTTTCGAGCGCCATGATCGCATCGGCCTTAGCGGCGGCATTTTCGATCCCGGCAAGCGTCTGGATTTTCTCGATATAGGCGCGATAGGCTTTGCGATAGGTGTCGTATTTGGCGCCTTCGAGCAGATAGTAATCGCGCGACATGCCGAGCCCGCCCTGGCCGACAGCGGCAGTATATTTGGTCGGATCGGCAAGGTTGGGAATGATGCCGACCCCGACCGGTGATTCATAGCCAACGCTGGCGAACAGCGTCTGCAGATCGGTGAGATTTTGCACCGCGTTGATCTTGGCGAGATAGGGCTTGAGCGGTTCGGTGCCCTTGGCCTCGATGCCGGCTTCGTCGATCCATGTCGCATAGAAATCGCCGACCTGTTTGCCGGTCGCGCCATATTTGGCGGGGTTCTTCGCCATGTCGTCAAGGATCGCGCGGACATTGATTTCGGCTTCGTCGGTCAGGACATTGGCATAGCCGACCGACGCCTTGTCGGCAGGGATTTCGGTGCGCTTGGCCCAGCCGCCGTTGGCAAAGGTCCAGAAGTCGTCGCCGGGTTTGGTCGCGGGATCCTTGGTCGTGAGGTCAACGCCGAAGCTGCCGTAGCGCGGCGCATTGGCGGCGCCATCCTTTGACAGCGCGGGTACGGCAAGAGCCAGAACAGCCGTGGCGGCAGTGAGCCGAGCGAAACTTCCGATGCGCATGAAAACCTCTCTGTTGGTGTGTTGCCGTCGTATAGCGGTGGCGGTGTGAGCCCGCAAGCGGAATGTAAGGTTTACCCTACATCACGCGATTGGCGACGAGGTCATCGACCACCGCCGGATCGGCGAGCGTCGAAGTGTCGCCGAGCGACGTCACATCGCCCTCGGCAATTTTGCGCAGGATGCGGCGCATGATCTTGCCCGAGCGGGTTTTGGGCAGGCCGGGGGCGAATTGCAGCGCGTCGGGGGCGGCGATCGGGCCGATTTCCATCCGCACCCATTTGACCAGTTCGGCGCGCAGCGCGTCCGACGATTCCTCGCCCGCGTTGAGCGTGACATAGGCGTAAATGCCTTGCCCCTTGATGTCGTGCGGCATGCCGACGACAGCGGCTTCGGCGACCTTGGGATGGAGCACCAGCGCCGATTCGACCTCGGCGGTGCCCATCCGGTGGCCGCTGACGTTGATGACATCGTCGACGCGGCCGGTGATCCAGTAATCGCCGTCGGCATCGCGGCGGCAGCCGTCGCCGGTGAAATATTTGCCGGGGTAGGTGGTGAAATAGGTCTGGAAGAAGCGCGCGTGATCGCCCCAGACGGTGCGCATCTGCCCCGGCCAGCTCGCCGCAATGACGAGATTGCCCTCGGCGGTGCCGTCGAGCACCTTGCCTTCGGGGTCGACGATTTGCGGGACGACGCCGGGGAGCGGGCGCGTTGCGCTGCCGGGCTTGAGCGCCGTTGCGCCCGGCATCGGTGCGATCAGCGCGCCGCCGGTTTCGGTCTGCCACCAGGTGTCGATGATGGGGCAGCGGCCTTCGCCCACGACCTCATGATACCAGCGCCACGCCTCGGGGTTGATCGGTTCGCCGACCGTGCCGAGCAGCTTGAGCGAGCTGCGATCGGTCTTCGTCACGAAATCATCGCCATCCTTCATCAGCGCGCGCAGCGCCGTGGGCGCGGTGAAGATGGTGTGGACCTGGTGGCGATCGACGATCTGCCAGATGCGGCTCGCGTCGGGCCAGTTGGGAAGGCCTTCGTACATCAATGTCGTCGCGCCATTGGCGAGCGGGCCGTAGAGGATGTAGCTGTGCCCGGTCACCCAGCCGATATCGGCGGCGCACCACCAGACATCACCCGGTCGATAATCGAAGCACCAGTGATGCGTCAGGCTCGCCCAAAGCAGATAGCCGCCGCTGGTGTGAAGCACGCCCTTGGGTTTGCCGGTCGAGCCGCTGGTGTAGAGGATGAACAGCGGGTCTTCGGCGGCCATGGGTTCGGGCGGGCAGTCTGTTGACACCTGCGCGGCGGCTTCGTGATACCAGAGATCGCGGCCCGCTTGCATCGTCACCTCGGCGCACGTTGCCGCGACGACGATCACTTTTTGCAGGCACGGCGCGTGGTGCGCGGCGGCATCGACCGCGGCCTTAAGCGGGATGCGCTTGCCGCCGCGCCGCCCTTCGTCGGCCGTGACGATCAGCTTCGAATCGCAATCGGTGATGCGGCCCGCCAGCGCTTCCGCCGAAAAGCCGCCGAACACCACCGAGTGAATCGCCCCGATCCGCGCGCAGGCGAGCACGGCGAAGGCGGCTTCGGGGATCATCGGCATGTAGATGGTGATGCGGTCGCCTTTCGCGGCGCCGCTCGCTTTCAGCACATTGGCGAAGCGGCAGACTTCGGCGTGGAGGTCGCGGTAGGTAAAGCGGCGCGGTGCCTCGCTTGGGACATCGGGCTCCCAGATCAGCGCGACCTGATCGCCGCGCTGCGCGAGGTGGCGGTCGAGGCAATTGGCGCTGACGTTGAGCACGCCGTCGTCGAACCATGTGATGCCGAAGCTCGCTTCGTCGAACGACCAGTCGCCGGCGCGGGTCGGCGGTGTCATCCAGTCGAGCCGCTGCGCCTGTTCAAGCCAGAAGCCGGTCGGATCGCGCTGCGCGGCGGCATAGAGCGCGGCATAGCCTGCGGCATCGACATGCGCGTTGGCGGCCCAATCGGCGGGGACGGGATAGGTATCGGGCATCGCTTTCTCCTGCGGCGATGATGGCGCGTGCGCGCGCGTCAACGCAAGCCAATCTGCTTGGCTTACGTTCAGTTTCGATCTAAAACGTATTGCAACTGGCACGACCACCGTTCCCCGTTCGCGCTGAGCTCGTCGAAGCGCCGTCCTTCTTTTGCAGCGTTGCCAAGGCAGGACGGGCCTTCGACAAGCTCAGACCGAACGGGGAACGGTGTGAGGGGATAAAGGATAGCGATAATGAGCGGCACGGTACTCGTCACGGGCGGCAGCGGTTACATCGGCGGCTTCGTCATCCGACGGCTCGTTGCCGAGGGGTGGCAGGTCCATACCACGATCCGTAACCTGGCGCGCGAGGCCGAAGTGCGCGGCTGGCTCGGCGTGCCTGAGGCGCAATTGAAATTCTTCGCCGCCGATCTGCTGAGCGACAATGGCTGGGCCGACGCCAATGCCGGGTGCAGCCACGTCGTCCATGTCGCCTCGCCGCTACCGACCGGGGCGATCAAGCATGACGATGATCTGGTCGTCCCGGCGCGCGAGGGGGCACTCCGCGCGCTGCGCTTCGCCAAGGCAGCGGGGGTGACGCGCTTTGTGATGACGTCATCGGTCGCGGCGATCACCAATGGCCATCGGCAGAAGGTCGCCAATTATACCGAGGCCGACTGGACCAATCTGGCGACGCCGGGGGTGCATGCTTACCCCAAGTCGAAGACCATCGCCGAGCGCGCCGCGCGCGACTGGATGGTGCGCGAAGGCAGCGGTATGACCTATTGCTCGGTCAATCCTGCGCTGGTGCTGGGCCCCGTGCTGAGTCCCGATTTTTCGGGATCGCTCGAAGTTGTCACCCGGCTGCTGTCGGGGTCGCTGCCGGGGTTGCCCGATATCGGCTTTGGCGTGGTCGATGTGCGCGACGTCGCCGATCTGCATGTCCGCTGCCTGACGTCGGACAAGGTGGCGGGCGAGCGCTTCATCGCGTCGGGGCCGTTTATGAAAATGGCCGAAGTCGGCGCCATTTTGCGAGAGCGGCTGGGGCAGGAAGCGCGTAAAGTGCCGACGCGGCGCCTGCCCGATTTCATGCTGCGGATCGCGGGCCTGTTCGATCCGGCGATCAAGATGGTGGCGAGCGAGCTCGGCACGGTGCGGCGGACCGATGCCGATCATGCGCGCGAGGTGCTCGGCTGGGTGCCGCGCGATGCGGCGGAAACGATTGTGGATACCGCGCGCAGCCTGATCGACCACGGCATCGTCAAGGTCTGAGCCGCGCGCGAAAGGTGTCAAAGGTTACGACCATCCCAGGGGGGTACCGACCTCACCCCGTTCGTGTCGAGCCAAGGCTCTGTCGAGCAACGTCGAGACATCGAGACACGGGGTCCATCGCCCTTGGCCTGTTTCTCGACTGCGCGCGAAACGAACGGTGGAAGTTTATGGAATCAGCGCTGATGTCAAAGAGCGAAACCTGACGCTGACATGCAATTTCCGACATTGGAAGCGCCCTCTCGCCAAGCGGGATGGGCGCCCCTACATCGCGCTTCATGTATGACTTTGCGATTGATGCGAGCGACAAGCCCGCACTTTACCGTGACCTGCTCGGCGCGCTCGACGCGCTGACGGCGGGCGAGCCAGATGCGGTTGCCAATATGGCCAATGCCGCCGCGCTGATCGCGCAATATCTGCCCGATCTCAATTGGTCGGGATTTTACCGGCTGGTCGAAGGCGAGCTGGTGCTCGGGCCGTTCATTGGCAAGCCCGCGTGCATCCGCATTCCGCTGGGGCAGGGGGTGTGCGGCACGGCGGCCTCGACCCGCACGACGCAATTGGTCGACGATGTCCACGCCTTCCCCGGCCATATCGCCTGCGATGCCGACAGCGCGTCCGAACTGGTGGTGCCGATCGTGCGCGACGATGTGCTGATCGGCGTGATCGATCTCGACAGTCCCAAGGTCGCGCGGTTTGACGAAGAGGATGCACGCGGCGTTGAAGCATTGGCTGCGATGCTCGCCACGCGGCTTTGACTGCACCAAAGTGGCACAATGTTGCTAACTGGCGAAAATCCGCCGAAAATGGTATTGAATCCGTTAACTGATCTGCCGCCGGTATTTCGTCGCGGACGTCAGCAAGGGAGCGTTTACCATGCAAAGCCGCTTGATCGCGTCGATTATTCTTGCCACCGGCGTGATCGCCACCCCTGTTGCAGCGCAGCGAATCGACCGTAGTATCGCGCAATATGGTGCCCAGTACGGCGCCCAACTGCCGCAAGTGCCGCAAGTGCCGGTGCAGGTGCCGAACGCGCCCCAAGTGCGGGTGCCCAACGCGCCGCAAGTGCAATGGCAGAACAGCCCGGTTCAGGCGCCACCCGTCCATACGCTCAACCAAGTGCCGCAGGGGCCGCGCGCCTCGCGCTGGGGCGGACAGGTCAATGGTCGCTGGGAAGGTGGCAATCGCGCGCCCGGCGGCTGGGGTGCCTATCGCCGCCCGACGCGCGGCTGGCGCTTGCCGAACTATTGGATCGGTTCGAACTTTTTCATCGACGATTTCGCTTATTACGGTCTCGCCACGCCGCCGCGCGGCTATCGCTGGCTGCGTTACTATGACGACGCGGTGATGATCGACGGTCGCGGTCGCGTCTATGACTCGGTCGGCAATATCGGCTGGGACCAGTATGAAGGCGCCTATGGCCCGACGCCGCAGGGCTATTATACCGCCCCTGGCCGCTGGGAAGGCACCTACACCGGCACCTGGACGCAAGCGCCGCAGCCGCTGCGCGCGCCGCCGCCAGCCGTGAATTACCAGCAGCAGCAAGTCGTTGAGGTGCCGGCCGGTGGTTACTACCAGAGCTATAGCGCGGGCGGCTATGCCAGCGGCGTGACGGTCAACGGCCAGTTCTACCCTGCGGGTCCGCCCGGAAGCGTTTCGACGGTGACGGTGCAGTCGGCGCCGGTGGTGACGACGACGGTGACCGAGTATGTTACCTACACCGCAGCGAAGAAGCGCGTGTGGCGTAAGCCCGTCCGCAAGTGGCGCCCGGCGCCGCGCTGCGTGTGCGGGTGCTGCCACCGGTAGGGGAACAGAGGCTTGACGCCGCTTAAGCCCCTCCCCTGAAGGGGAGGGGTGAATTGGTTTGATCACAAGCTACTCTCGTTTGAACTAACCCAACCCGTCTGTGTCGAGCGAAGTCGAGACACCTTTCGGAGCGCTCGCCCCGGGCCCGTTTCTCGACTTCGCTCGAAACGAACGGGGGAGTTGGGGAAATGGGCCCGCCCTTAGCGCGGTGCGGGCCCTGCCAGCACCGGCACGCTCTCCGCCCCACCCGCGCTGATCGCCGCCACCGCGAAGAGATGGTCGTCGATCAAGGTGTTGACCAATGTCACGCTCGTCGCCGCCACGTCGCGCTTCCCCGTCCAGCCGGGCGAATCGGTGCGCCGCCAATAGACGCGGTATTTCGCCGCGCCCGGCACCGGCTGCCACTTCACTAACGTGTCGAAGCTGCTCGCGCCCGAAATCGTCACCCCCTTCGGCGCGCCGGGCGCGGCGGCGAGGCGACGGATCGCGGCGATATTGATCGCGGTGACTTTCGCCAGATAGGGGAAGTCCATCTTGTCGATCGTGTCGCCATAGTCGATGCCGCCTTCGGTGCGCAGGTCCTGGTGCTGCTCCGTCCAGTTTTCCGCGCCGACTGAAAAGCGCACCGCCGGGTAGCCGAGCCGCAGGAACGGCTCATGATCGCCGCCGCGTCCGAAGCGATCGGGGCGACGGTCGACGAACACGTCGAGGCCCTTGGGGATGCCGGCCGCGACCGCATCGATCGTCTTCGCCAGCGCGCGGCTGGGGCCGTCATCCTCGCCGCCATTGCCGCGCCGGGCGAGCTGTTCCTTGATATCCTCCGACGCGCGGATGCCTTCGGAGAAGACGCGCACGCGATCTGCAACGCGGATGCCGTTCTGGCCCATCGTATTGCCGACAATGTCGTTGTTGAGCATCGCCGAGACTTCCCAGCCGCGTTCCTTGGCGGTTTCCGCCAGCAACGTGCCGCCCCACAGCCCCTGCTCCTCGCCCGAGAAAATCGCATAGACGATCGTCGCGTCGAATTTCTGTTTCGACAGGTGCCGCGCGGCTTCGAGCACGAGTGCCACGCCCGAGCCGTCGTCATTGGCGCCGGGCGCGTCCTTGGTGATGTCGAGCGTGTCCGATCCGCGACTGTCGATATGCGCGCCGATGATGATCACGCGGTTGGGGTCGCGGCCCTTCTGGATGCCGAGCACATTTTCGACGATCACCCCGTTCGGTGCGCGCGGGCCGGTGAAGCTGCGCGCGATGCGCTCGACGGTGATGCAGCCGCCGCACGTCTTGCCGATCGCCTCGAACCGCGCCGCCGCCCAATTGCGCGCGGCGCCGATGCCGCGTTTTGGATCGGTAGCGGAGGATAGCGTGTTGCGGGTGCCGAAGGAGACCAGCGTGGCAACATCGGCCTTGAGCCGGGTGGGCGAGGGGGCTTGCGGTGCTTCAGCGGCGGCGCTCGTCAGCAGCGTGGTGGCGAGCAGGGCGGGGATGAGGAAAGTGCGCATGGCCGCATGGTGCCGGGAGGGAGGCGCGGGGGCAAGGGGGTCGAACAGCAAGCACCCCATCGTCACCCCGGCCTTGTGCCGGGGCCCACCGGGCAGCAGGCGAGAAGGTATGAAACTGACGGGGTCGATTGCCGAAGCGACCCGTGCGGGGCGCCGCGATCTCAATCTACGCGGCATCGCGCTTTGAGGGGTGGGCCCCGGAACAAGTCCGGGGTGACGAAGTAGGTTTTGCGTGGGCAGGGGCCACCCAACCGTCACCCCGGCACAAGGCCAGGGTCGCGAAGGAGGCTCAACTCAGCCGATCAATCGCTTCCGGCGTCAGCGATCCCGGCACGATCATGATCGGAATCGACAGCGCGCCGGCTTCGGAGCCGGTGAAGTGCGTCACGAGCGGTCCCGGCGGGCCGCTCGGGGCGGCGGCGAGCACCAACGCGGCGATTTCGGGGTTGCTCGCGATCATCTGGCGGATGACCTTGCTCGCATCGCCCTGTTGCACGGTGATGCGGGGCGCGATGCCCGATTCCTCGAGCAAGGTCCCGGCAGCGGCGGCGACAAGTCCCTCGGCATGGACGCGCGCTTCGTCTTCGATCGTCGCCTGCACGCCGCCCCACGGCACGAAATCGGCAGTGGGCACCAGCGCGAGGATGTCGACGCCGCCGCCGGTCTTGACGGCGCGCCGCGCGGCGAAGCGCAGCGCGATCTCGGCCTCGGGGGTTTCGTCGATCACGACCAGATAGATGCGCATCCGCTTGCCCCTTATTTTCTCGCGCCAAGGTGGCCCCCGGCGCGGGCAAGCGCAAGTGGACTTGACCCGCGCGCGCGGATGGCGAAGGGAAGGCGCCTCCCCAGGACTGACTTGAAGGACGCCCCTTCCGATGCCGATCGAGATCAAAATGCCCGCGCTCTCGCCAACGATGGAGGAGGGCACGCTCGCCAAATGGCTGGTCAAGGAAGGCGATACGGTGAAGTCGGGCGACCTGATGGCCGAAATCGAAACCGACAAGGCGACGATGGAATTCGAAGCCGTCGACGAAGGCGTGATCGGCAAGATTCTGGTCGCCGAAGGGACCGACAATGTGAAGGTCGGGACGGTGATCGCGGTGCTGAATGGGGAAGGGGAGGAGGCCGCGCCTGCTCCGGCTGCGACCGAACCGAAAGCTGAGGCGGCTACTTCTCCCTCTCCCCCTGGGGGAGAGGGTCGGGGTGAGGGGGCGCCCCAAGCGACGCCGCCCGTGGCTTCCCCTCTCCCCAACCAGCGCCAAGTGGATCATGCCCCGCATGATCGAGGATCGTCCGGGGGACGATCCGACTTGGCGCTCCCCAGCGGGGAGAGGGAGCAGGATCGCGTCAAGGCGAGCCCGCTTGCCCGCCGCATCGCCGAGGCGAAGGGCGTCGATCTGAGCGCGCTGAGCGGCTCGGGCCCGAACGGCCGGATCGTCAAGGCTGATGTCGAGGGCGCAACGCCCGGCGCCGCACCTGCGAGGGCCGCAGCGGCACCTGCACCCGCTGCTGCCGCGCCGGTTGCGAGCGCGCCTGCTGCGCCCGCGCCTGCTGCGCCCGCGCCCAAGCCCGCCGCGATTCCCGACATTCCGCACAGCGCCGAAAAGCTGTCGAACGTGCGCAAGACGATCGCGCGCCGCCTGACCGAATCGAAGCAGACGGTGCCGCACATCTACCTCACGGTCGATATCCGGCTCGATGCACTCCTCAAGCTCCGCGCCGATCTCAACGCCGCGCTCGGCGCGACCGGGGTCAAGCTGTCGGTCAACGATCTGCTGATCAAGGCACTCGCGGTCAGCCTGATTCGCGTGCCCAAGTGCAATGTGATGTTCACGCCCGACCAGCTGATCACCTTCGCGCGCGCCGACATCTCGGTCGCGGTATCGGCGCCGTCGGGGCTGATCACGCCCGTCATCACCCACGCCGACACCAAGTCGGTCTCGGCCATCTCGACCGCGATGAAGGACCTGGCGGGCCGCGCGCGCGAACAGAAACTCAAGCCGGAAGAGTATCAGGGCGGCACCGCTTCGCTCAGCAACATGGGCATGTTCGGCATCAAGCAGTTCGAAGCCGTCATCAACCCGCCGCAGGGCATGATCATGGCGATCGGCGCGGGCGAAAAGCGGCCCTATATCATCGACGACGCGCTCGGCATTGCGACCGTCATGTCGGCGACCGGCAGCTTTGATCACCGCGCGATCGACGGTGCCGACGGCGCCGAGTTGATGCAGGCGTTCAAGGCGCTGGTGGAGGCGCCGCTGGGGATGATCGCTTGATGATCGGCCGCAAGACCCTGATCGAGCTGGCGCATATCGCCGCTGGCATCGTGCTTGCGCTGGTGATGGCGTGGGGGATGGCCTGGGCCGTGCCGCTGGCGAAGATCGACATCTGGGCGGTCGATATCGTGTCGATCGTCATCATCCTGATCATGGGCGTGCAGCCGGTGCGTGAGGCGATGGCGGCGGACAAGGCGGCAGGCGGAAGCGCGCGCGCCAATGGCTGAGCCGCCCGCCACCACGCCCGCGATCCGCGCGACGGCGATGGCGGCGGATGCCAATCCCTATGGCACGGCGTTCGTCGGCTGGCTGATGGGGCAGATGGCGCTCGCGGCAGGCTCGGTCGCGTCGCAGCGGTGCCGGGGCCGCGCGCCCGTGGTTGCCGCCGATGGGTTCAGCTTTTCCGCGCCCGTGCAGATCGGCGACGAAGTGAGTTTCTACGCGGCGATCACCGCCACCGGGCGCAGCTCGATGACGGTCGCGGTCGATGTCTGGCGGCGTGAACGTCACGGCGACGGCACCGAACGCGCTGCCATCGGCAGTTTCACGCTCGTGTCGATGGGAGCGGACGGCCGTCCGGTCCCGGTCGATGGCGCGCTTGTCTAATCCTTAGGCGTCTAACCCTCCCTCCCCAGGAGCATATCAGTGGCAGATAGTTTTGACCTCATCGTTCTCGGTTCGGGCCCCGGCGGCTATGTCGCGGCGATCCGCGCGAGCCAGCTCGGGCTGAAAGTCGCGATCGTCGAGCGCGAGCTGCTCGGCGGCATCTGCCTCAACTGGGGGTGCATCCCGACCAAGGCACTGCTGCGCTCGGCCGAAATCTATCACTACATGCAGCACGCCAAGGATTATGGCCTGATCGCAGAAGGCATCAGCGCCGATATCGACGCGGTGGTGAAGCGCTCACGCGGGGTGGCGAAGCAGCTCAATCAGGGCGTCACCCACCTGATGAAAAAGAACAAGATCGGCGTGTTCATGGGCGAGGGCAAGCTGACCGCCGCCAATGCGCTGACCGTCACCGACAAGGACGGCAAGACGACCGAACTGACCGCCAAGAACGTGATCCTGGCGACTGGCGCGCGGGCGCGCGACCTGCCGTTCGCGCCTGCCGACGGCATGCGCATCTGGACCTATCGCCACGCGATGGTGCCGCCCGAAATGCCGACCAAGCTGCTCGTCATCGGATCGGGCGCTATCGGGATCGAGTTTGCGAGCTTCTACAACGACATGGGCGCCGAAGTGACCGTCGTTGAAATGCTCGACCGGATCGTGCCGGTCGAGGATGCCGATGTCTCCGCGTTCCTCGAAAAGGCGCTCAAGAAACAGGGCATGACGATCCTGACCGGGGCAGGGGTGGAGAAGCTCTCGGTCACCGACAGCGGCGTCAAGGCGAGCATCAAGGGCAAGGACGGCAAGGTCACCGACGGCGATTTCAGCCATTGCATCGTCGCGATCGGGATCGTCCCGAACACGGAAAATATCGGGCTCGAAGGGCTCGGCGTCGCGATGGACCGGGGCTTCCTGAAGACCGGGCCGACGTGCGAGACCAATGTCCCCGGCCTCTACGCGATCGGCGACATCACCGCGCCGCCGTGGCTCGCGCACAAGGCGAGCCATGAAGGCGTGATCGCCGCCGAGGCGATTGCGGGCGGCCATCCACACGCAATGGACCCGAAGAACATCCCCGGCTGCACCTATTGCCACCCGCAGATCGCCAGCGTGGGCTTGACCGAAGCTAAGGCGAAGGAAGCCGGGTATGAGGTGAAAGTCGGCAATTTCCCCTTCATCGGCAATGGCAAGGCCATCGCGCTCGGCGAGGCCGAGGGCTTTGTGAAGACCGTGTTCGATGCCAAGACCGGCGAGCTGCTCGGCGCGCACATGATCGGCGCCGAAGTCACCGAGCTGATCCAGGGCTATACCGTCGGCAAAACGGGTGAGCTGGTCGAGGCCGATTTCATGCACACCGTCTTCCCGCACCCGACGCTGTCCGAGATGATGCACGAAAGCGTGCTGGGGGCCTACGGGAAGGCGCTGCATATATGAGTGCGCGAAGGGTCGGATGACCCGCCGCTTTGCGTTTGCGGCGCTGCTCCTGTTCGTCGGCAGCCTGGCCATCTATTGGCCGGGCGTCGTCACTTATGACGGCGTCCAGCAATATGCCGAGGCGATCAGCGGCCGGTATGACGATTGGCATCCGCCGATCATGGCCCGCCTATGGGCCTTGCTCCTCCCCTTGGGGGGGCAAGGCGGCGCCGATGCTCGTCATGCAACTGGCGCTCTATTGGTTCGGACTGGGGCTGATTGCGGCGGCGGTGGCGCGCGATGATCGTCCGCGAAGTGCCTGGGCTGTGCTGGCCATTGGCGCGTGCCCGCTCGTGCTTGGGTGGCAGGCGACGATCCTGAAGGATGCGCAGATGGTCGGCGCGATGCTGTCGGCCACGGCGATCATCGCATGGTATCGGCTCGGTGATCGACCCGTCGCTTGGTATGGCTGGGGCGTTGTGATCGTCCTGCTCGGCTATGCGGTGCTGGTCCGCAGCAACGCTGTGTTCGCGGTCGTACCGCTGGTGGTCGCGCTGGTGCCCGGCCCGGATTGGCTGTTGCGTCGCGTCGCGTCGGGGCTGGTCGCAACCGGGCTGGTGATCGGCGCGAGCCCGGTGATCAATCACTATTGGCTCGGCGCCTCGACATCCCCGGTGACGCGCGCCTTGCCGACCTTTGATCTGGTCGGCATCGCCCATTTCGCGCGCGATCCGCGCGATCTGCCGCCAGCGATTGTCGCTTCACGGCGGTGCTACACGCCGTTTTTCTGGGATCCCCTCGGCGAACCAAAGCATTGCGGTGCCGCATTTGCCGCAATGAATCGCGAACACCCGGGCGAATTGACAAGCCAGTGGCTGATCGCCGTCGGTCATCATCCCGTCGCTTATCTCCGCCACCGCCTGGCGCATCTGAACAACACGGAGCGGCTGATTGTGCCGCGCGGCTTGATCAGCGCCACACCGCCGTCGCGATCCGAGCCGAATATCTTTGGACTGGGCGATCCGGGCGGCGGCGCGCCGTTGGTCGCGACCGTCGGCGGCTGGATCGCGGAGACGCCGGTCGGCTGGCCAGCGACATCGATGGCAACAGCGTTGCTGATCTTGCTGCGTGCTGGCAGCGTGCGAAAACGGGGTCTTCGCCGCCTCATCCAGGCGCTTTCGCTGTCGGCACTCCTGCTTGAAGCGAGCTTTGCCGTCGTCAGCATCGCATCGGACCTGCGCTATCATCTATGGCCGATGCTCGCGACCGCGCTCGCGCTCGTGCTGGTGGTCGGGACCGAAGTCGCGCCGTCGGGCTGGTGGCGCCGCACCATTGCGGTGCTCGGTCTGGTCATCGTGATTGGTATAACCGCACGGCTTGTCCAGCCCCTCGCGCCATCGAGCTATCAAGCGATGTTGGGGTCTTGATCCCGGCCTTGGCGGCTGATTTGGACTTGTCAGCGCGCGAGCGACCCGTGAAGCTGGCGCAGACCCAGTCAAAGGAACTATCGCTGATGGTGAAATCGATCGTCGTTGCGGCCGCCGCGCTGTTTGTGACCGCGCCCGCGACCGCCGAAACAGTGGTCGTCACTGCCGACCACCTCGTCGATGTCGCCAAAGGCGTCACGCTCGACGAGCCGGTGGTCGTGATCACCGACGGCAAGATCGTGTCGGTCGTCACGCGCGGCGGGGCGCGGCCGGTGATTCCGGCCGATGCCAAGCGGATCGATCTGCCGGGGCAGACGATCGTGCCGGGGCTGATCGACATGCACGTCCATCTCGATTCGGACGCGCGGATCAGCGGGTTCAAAAGCCTCGAATACACGGACAGCTTCTGGCAGGCGCTCGGCGTCGCGAATGCCAGGCTGATGCTGGAGGCGGGGTTCACCACCGTGCGCAATGTCGGATCGTCCAACTATAACGACGTCGGGCTGAAGCAGGCGGTCGAAGGCGGTTATATTGCGGGGCCGCGCATCGTGCCCGCCACCTATGCACTCGGCGCGACGGGTGGCCACTGCGACAACACCGAAGGCCTGCCGCCAAGCTTTGCCGCCGTGCCGCAACCCTCGGTCGCCGACAGTCCCGAAGGCTATCGCAAGCTGGTGCGCACGGTGCGCAAATATGGCGCCGAAGTGATCAAGATCTGCGCGACCGGCGGCGTGCTGTCGCGCTCCGACACGGCAGGCGCGCAGCAAATGACGCTCGCCGAAATGCAGGCGGTGGTGGCCGAAGCGCATATGCTGGGCATGAAAGTCGCGGCACATGCGCATGGCACGGCCGGGATCAACGACGCGCTGCGCGCCGGCATCGACACGATCGAGCATGCCAGCCTCGCCGATGTCGAAAGCTTCGCGCTCGCCAAGGAAAAGGGCGCGTGGTTCTCGATGGATATCTATGACGACGATTATATCCTCGCCGAGGGCGCGAAGAACGGCGTCTATCCCGAAAGCCTCGAGAAAGAGCGCCAGATCGGCCGCAAGCAGCGCGAGACGTTCCGCGACGCCTTCCGTGCGGGGGTGAAGATGATCTTCGGCACCGACAATGGCGGCGTCTTCCCGGCGGGGCAGAATGCGCTGCAATTCGGCAAGATGGTCGAATGGGGCATGACGCCGATCGACGCGATCCGATCGGCCACCACCAATGCTGCCGAGGCGCTCGGCAAGCCGGGGCAAGTCGGGACAATCGCTCCCGGCGCGTGGGGCGATATCGTCGCGGTGCAGGGCGATCCGCTTGTCGACGTCAAGCTTCTCGAACACCCGAGCGCCGTCATCAAGGGCGGCGTGCGGGTGAAGTAACCGCTCAGGCGGCGACGTCACCCTGCAGCAGCAGCTGGTCGGGCGCCTTGGCGACGAGCGGCTCGGGCTCGCCGATCTTCAGCGTGCCGGGCGACTTGTGCCGCAGATGCCCGTCGAGCGCGGCGCCATTTTCGATCGTGATCGTCTCATAATCGATGTCGCCGGTGATCCTGGCGGTGCGCTCGATCACGAGGTGACGCACGACGACCTTGCCGTCGATCGTGCCGGTCAGCCGTGCAGTTTCAGCGCGGACATTGCCGGTGATGTGGCTTTCGGCGCCCTGCACGACGTTGCTCGCGTCGACATCGCCCGCGACCTGGCCGTCGATATGGAGGTCGGCGCTCGCGCGGATATTGCCGGTAACGGTGACATCGGCGCCGAGCACCGAAAACATCCCGCGCTTGCCATTCGCCGCCACGCTGGGCGGGACGGGAGGCGTGGGTGTGGACCCGGCGTCGCGACCGGTTTTGTTGTTGAACATCGCTTGAGCTCCCCCGCGTGAATGCCAGGTGGCGCGTCGCGCCCCCGAATCGACCCTGAGGCTAGCACATTAACAAGCGGTGGAAGAGCCACCGCCCGTGTCAGGCAACGCGCATCCGCAACGGATTGTCGTTGGCGCTGCGCCACAGCAAGGGCCGCGCGACAAGGAAGGTCGCGCTGATCATCGGAATCGCGCCCAGCGCCGCGAGCCACGGCAGCGCGAGCAGACAAGCGACGAGCGCGAGCATCGAGCCGAGCTGGACATGCGCCTGAATCCGCATCGTCTCACGCGACGGCGCGGCGATGGCGAGCGCGAGGCTCAAGATATCGGCCATGAAGAAATAGCGGTCGTGCATCTTGGGCAGCAGCCCCGCGACCAGCAGCGGCGCGAGCAGCGCGGCGCGCAGCAGCATCGGTTTCGCGAAGCTGCGCGCGGTCGCGCCGATCTGCGCGGCGTACCAGCCGGTGGCGCCAATCGCGGCGGCGGTGGCGAGCCCGATCAGCGGTGTGGTGATCCCGGCGAGCTGCGCGAACATCCAGATGTTGGGGGCATTGCGCGCGATATCGTCGAACCACTGCGACTGGCGCAGGTAGATCGTCAGCAAATCGGCAACCGGCCAGCCGACGAGCGCTGCGGGCGCGAGCGCGGCGGCAACGGCGGCGGGGGCATAGAGCCAGTGGCGCACCGGCACTTGCCGCGCGATGACGATGGCGAGCACGAACGGCGCGCCGAACAGCGCCTGCGCATTGATCGCAAAGGCAAGCCCGCACCAGGCGAACATGCTGCGGTGGCGACGCTCGATCGCGGCGGCGATGGCCATCACGCACGGCGCGACATAAAGCGCATCGCACTGGCCGAGGATCGCACCCGAGATCATGACGCTCGGCAGCAACGGCACGATCATCGCCCAGCGCGCGGCATGCTGGACGTTCATCGCCTTGAGCAGCCGCCATACCGAGGCGGTCAGCACCAGCGTGCAGAGAAACGACAGCAGCTTGATGACGAGCGTGCCCGGCAGCACGCCCACCAGCGGGCTGACGGCGGCGAGCAGATAGCCATAGGGCGGGGTGTAATTGCCGAACGGCTGCGCAAATGCCGCGACCGGGCCGACGGCGGCGATATGACCGAGCCAAGGCAGATTGTAGGCGATCAGATCGCTCGTGGTGAGCTGGATCACCGCCACCTGCCAGCCGAGCGCGATCACCCAGGCGGCGGCGAGCACGCGATTGCTCGGGCGCGGAGGGGCTGCGGTGATCTCGCCGTAATGCATCGGCGAGGGGATAGGGTGGGGATGGTTAGGATCGCGTGAAGCTGTCCCTTGCCGAGATTTCCGCTGCGGCAAGGGGGTTGATCGCCTTGACGGGCGCCGCGAATATGAAGATACCTTAACAATCTTTTAGTCGGACCACGCCCGTCCGTTTCTCGGGCCATGATCATGAAGGCGGGTCCGCTTTTGCGCGCTGTCCGGACCTGCGTTGCAACGTGACGTCGCGCAGCGATGCGCTGGCAGGGATGGGGGATGACATGGCCGTGACAACACGTTCTGGTGCATTGGTTCGCAACGCGATCACGCTCGATCATGATCGGGCCGACGTCATCATTGATACCGGCTATGTCGATGGCGCGCAGGCGAGCGCGCTCTATTCGATCAGCGCCGATCCGGCGCCGCAGCTTACGGCTGCCTTGCTGTCGGATGTGGTGACGGCGCCCGTCAGCGCGGCAGGTTCGGCCACCGTCCCCACCGACATCATCAACGGGCCCCAGCCGCAAGCGGGGACCACGCGCGGACAGCTTTTCTTCGGGACCGATGGTTTAGGGGCCGACAAGCGGATCGGTTATTTTAATGAAGGGACAACCGGCCCCGAGTTCGTGATCATCGATAATGCGACGGGGGGCGTGCCGGGGAACCTGCGCGCATTTACCGTGGACGACATCGTGATCGATTCGGCGGCGGGCTTCTACTACGCCATTACCAACGACGGTGTCGGCACGGGCGCCTTTCTGATCCGCGGCGCGATCTCGGGCGGGCCGGTGACTGTGCTTGCGAACTATGCCACCGTTTTCGGTCCCTCCAATGTCGACCCGGTTGTCGTTTCGCTGGCGATCGATCCGGCCAGCAGCCGCCTCTACGTGGGCGTTCAGGAGGCCACCGGTGTGGCGGCCCAGTCGGGCATCCGGCAATATACCTATAATGCGGCGGGCGCGGTCACCGACAATGGCTTTCTGGTCACGTCGCAAAGCTCGGGCAAGCCGCCCGAGGGGGGATCCGGCATCCTGCTTCCGAGCGACTTTGATCTCAATACGACGACCAACACGCTGTTCTTCAGCGAAACGCTGCGCGGATCGATCTCGTCCGTCGGCCTGTTTCGCCTGAGCCTGTCGTCGCCCAACACGATCGTCCAGGTCGTCAGCCAGGCGCAATTCCCCGATAACGGCGCAAACGGCTTCATCGTCGATGTCGAGGTCGATAATTCGACCAATATCACCTATTTTTCGACGATCTCGGCGGCGCCGTCCCCCGATGCCGGGTATAACGCTGCGCAGAACCAGATCTGGTATGTGACCAATGGGTCGACGGCAACCAATGCGACGGCGGTCGCATTGACCTTGTTCGATACCAACGGGACGACGAACTTCCGGACCGGAAATACGATCTTCTTTCCGCAGAGCCTGATTTTCGATCAGTCGACCCGCCAGCTCTATGTGGCGTCCGAACAACGCGGCGGCGTCGATGCGGCGGCCAATGATGACCGGATTTACGTCTTCCAGCTCAACGCGGCGGGTACGCAGGGCACGCTGGTCAACACGATCTTCCCGACCTTCGCGGGCAATTCGGTCAATCTCACCGCGCTGGCGTTCAACAGCCTGCCGACGTTCAGCAGTTTCAGCGGGAATGCAGTGGCCGCGCTCGAACAAGGCTCGACGATTGTCGCGACAGCTGCGGGGTCGGCGATTGCCGACGACGGTCGCCTGACCGGCGCCACGGTGCAGATCACCGGCGGCACCTTCACCTCGACCGAGGCGGGCGTCAACAACGACAATCTGGCGGTCGGGGCGGGCTTGCAGGTTTCGGGGCTGGTCGCGGGCACGAACATCACGGTGAGTTACACGGCGGGCACGCGCACCTTGTCGCTCAGCGGCTATGATACGCTGGCGAACTATCAGTCGGTGCTGTCGTCGGTGCGCTATTTCTCGGTCGGCAATAATCCGACCAACTATGGCGCCAATACCACGCGCACGATCACCTGGACGCTCAACGATGGCGCGCTGAACCTTCTGCCAAATTCGCTGGCGACGACCACGACGACGATCAGCGTGACCGGGATCAATGACGCGCCGACCGCGAGCGGGCTGCAGGGCGACAGCGTGACGACCACCGAACCGGCGGGAGCGGGTTCGGTCCTCCCCGCAGTGAAGATCGATTCGGGGCAGAATGCGACGCTCGCCGATCTCGACAATCTCAACTTCAACGGCGGCTCGATCCGCTTTGCGATCACGGCGGGTCTCGTCTCGGCGCAGGACCGGCTGAACATCGATACGGCCCCAGCAACGACGGTGACGGTTGCGGGCGCCACGGTATCGGTCGGTGGGACGGCCATCGGCACCTTCACCGGCGGCGGTGCAGGCGGCGGCGACCTTGTCGTGTCGCTCAACGCGAACGCGACCCCGGCACTGGTGCAGACTTTGGTCCGCGCTATCGATTTTGCCAACACCGGCGGCGACAATCCGACCGCAGGTTCGCGGACGATCACCACAACACTGAACGACGGCGGCGGCACCGCGAACGGTGGCGTGAGCACGCTGGTGATCACCAGCAGTGTGTCGGTGGTGGCGGTCGACGATCCGTCGGTCGCGGTCGCCGACACGGGGAGCGTGAACGAGAATGCGACCGTCGCGATCTCGGTACTCACCAACGATACCGATCCTGATACAGCGCTAAACGTTAGCCGGATTGTGCAGATCAACGGCGCCGCTGTGACGATCGGATCGCCGGTGACGCTTGCCAGCGGCGCCACCACGACGCTCAACGCCGACGGCACCTTCACCTACAACCCCAATGGTCGGTTCAATTCGCTGATCGACGCCGCCACCGCTGCGGCGACCGGGGCGACCAACTCCAGCGCCACCGACAGCTTCACTTACACGCTGTCGGGGGGCAGCAGCACGACCGTGACGGTGACAATCAACGGCGTTGCCGGGGCGGGCGACCAACTGGGCGGCGATGCCGGGAATAACACGATCAACGGGACGACTGGCGACGACTTTTTCAACCTCTCGCAAGGCGGCAACGACACGGTCAATGGTGGTAACGGGAATGACGCCTTCTCGTTCGGCGCCGCGTTTACCGCCGCCGATACGGTGGACGGCGGCGCGGGCAGCAACGACCAGATCGGCTTGCAAGGCAATTACAGCGGCGCCAATGCGCTGACGCTGGGCGCAACGACGATCACCAATGTCGAAGTGATCGCGGTGCTGCCCGGGTTCAGCTATTCGATCACGACGGTCGATGCGAATATCGCGGCGGGCCAGAATTTGACCTTCTTCGGGACCAATCTGGGGGCTGGCGACAATTTCACGGTCAATGCCTCGGCCGAAACCAATGGCACGGTGCGGGTCTATGGCGGGCTCGGCACCGACACGTTCACGGGCGGCGCGGGCGACGACGGCTTCTACTTCGGCCCCAATCGCTTCAACCCCGCCACCGACACCGTCAATGGCGGCGCGGGGACCAATGATCAGGTCGCGCTCGACGGCAACTACACCGCGACGATCAGCGCGACGCAGCTTCAAAA
>JAIETY010000162.1 GCA_019744885.1 Sphingomonas sp. | reverse complement strand
CGTCCGCTCCAACATCAGCCAGCGCATCACGCTTGAAGATTTGGCCGCCGTGGCGGGCTATAGCCGCTTTCATTTCGTACGGGCTTTCAAGGACAGCACGGGGGTGCCGCCCTATGCCTATGTGCTGCGCGAGCGTGTCGCCGCCGCGCGCGGCCTGCTTGATCACAGCGCGCTGCCGATCGCCGAAATCGCGCAACGCTGCGGTTTCTCGACGCACACCCATTTCTCGACGCGTTTTCGTGAGGCGATCGGCCTGACGCCCGCCGACTACCGCCGCCGGGCGGGCGGCGGCGATAATATCGACTGATCGGCTAAAAACCCTGAACGAGTTGGACGATGTAGCGCTGACTGAACGAATTGGCGACGTTCGTCACCGGAAACTCGACGCCAGCGAGCAAAAACAGATTGTTGCCGACATGGGTGCGCATCCCGGGCGTGATGCTGACAAAGCTGTTGCCCACACCGCGGATGGGTTGGCGCCAATTGGCCGAAACATACCAGGTCAAATCGCCAAATGGCGCCCGGCTGTGCGGTGTAATCGTCTGGCCGACTGCGGCATTGAGTACGAAATTGTCCGGTTGGTTTCGGTTCGCGAATTCATAGGCAACGCGGCCACGCAGCGAAAAACCGCGACCGACATCGGTCCAGATGTTGAGCTGCGGCTGCGCGGCAAAGACATTATTGCCCTGGCGGATCGATCCGGTCGGCAAGCGCCAGCCGACACCGCCGTTGATCGACAGATTGCGCTTTTCGACCAACATGACCTGCGTGGTCAGCGTGACGTCGCCGAAATTGCCGCTGCGGCCGGAATTCTGATAAAAGGGCACTTCGATGCCGGCCCAAAGGCGGCGCGTGAACGGATAGTGGAACCGCCCGAGCACACCCCATGAATCGGGGCCGCGCGCTTCGGTATAGTTGGCGGCCAAGTGCACTTCGCGGGTGAAAAAGCCGTCCGCCGTGGCCAGCCAGCCGTGGCGCGGCGCGCCGCTGTCCCCATTGGGAACGGGAATCCACTTGCTACCCAGCTCCTCCCCGAATTTGGCGCTGTCGAGTGGCGTCCATTCGCTGGCGGGTTCTGCGGGCGGGGGCGGCGCATCCTGCGCCACAGCGGCGTCAGCGCACCCAACGATGAGTGCTGCGGCAAGCGCGGTGCGGCGGGCAGCGAAGTTACTCCAATGCATGGTCAATTCCCTCCTTAAGAGAGGGGCGGCATAGCATTTGGGCGCGCGGGCTTCTTTCGCAGCCCTTTGAGTTTATCGGCAAATTGCTTCGCTCTTTTGCCGAACGTCCCAGCCGCGCGGCTTACTGTCCGCGCTGTCGACGATAGCGTCCGGGCGGCATGCCGATCACCTTGGTGAACGCCGCCGTGAAATGCGATTGGCTGGCAAACCCGCACGCCAGTGCCAACTCGGCCAAGGGCAGATCGCCGCCCACCAGCATCGCACGCGCGCGGTCGAGCCGCCGTGACCCCACGAAATGATAGGGCGTCTCGCCCGTCGCCAGCTTGAACACGCGCGAAAAATGAAAGGGCGACAGGCCAGCGACTCCGGCCAAATCCTGGAGGTGAATTTCATGGTCGAGCCGCGAGTC
This sequence comes from Sphingomonas sp., assembly GCA_019744885.1. Classification (GTDB taxonomy): domain Bacteria; phylum Pseudomonadota; class Alphaproteobacteria; order Sphingomonadales; family Sphingomonadaceae; genus Sphingomonas. Next base: position 23,135 of record JAIETY010000162.1, on the reverse strand, counting down.
GATGAAATCGACCACGCGGGCCAATCGCACGGGCGACAAATGGATGCGCTCGTCGGCCGCGTGCGTCGGGGTGATGTTCTGCTGGACCAGCGTCGCGCCAATCGCGCGGATCAGGCCTTCGACCATCAAATCGGACGCAAAGCCCGGCGCGCGCAGCTCCATCGCGCACATCGTGATCAGTTGACTCAGCCGGTCGTGGCGTTCGCTCGCGATCGGCGGCAATTCGGCAGCGCCCAGTTCGGCAGTGATCTTGCGAAGGTCAGCTTGCGGAATGAACAGCGCCAGCGCGCTGTGTCCGGCCGAAAACTCAATCTCGGTCGTATAGTCATGCGGCACGAAGCTGACATGACCGCGCTGCAGCGGCTTGTCGACATGCAGATGGCCGATGCGCCCCCGGTGCCGCGGCGAGGCGGTCAGATTGACCAGCAGCGTGTCGCTGTCGGACAGGCTGCCGGCCGCGCGCGCCTGACCCGATTCGCCAACCCCGATGTGGCGCACGGCCTGGATTCTGTTGCCCGGTTTCGACAGCATTTCGGCCTGCGGTTTCGCCGAAAACCGGATTGAATCATAAGCATCTGCACCCGTCGCCGCCAGAAAACTGGAAGGAGCGTAGACCCGCGAGTCCATATCGTGCCTCGACCTATGAAAAAGGAGTCACGCCAAACAATTTGGCGCCGAAAATCTCCTCAATCGGAATCGATAATAGCATGGCGCTATTGGTTTGCGGGGCTGCTCTCGGCCCCTAGCTTTCGATTTGCGCAATATCGCAATACAGTTGTCGACTGTGATCGGGGTTACGACATCGCAATTGACTAGTGCAGCGACCCCGCCGGGTTGGACAGCCGGAGCATCGATACCAACCGGATATCAGCCTCGGCCAAGCCGGCGGCGACGAGCGGCAAGCTGTTGACGTGCGTCTGCATCACCGCGACCGATTCGGTGCACAGCAGCGTCAGCTCGTCGCGCTCGCTTGCCACAAAAGCCATGACGAAACGGCCATTCATTGCCCAATCGACCAGCGCGTCGAACTCGGCGCTGGTATAGAAGGCGACCTCATCCGCGCTTGACCCGGGGATCCCGCGCAGCGTGATGAGCGTGAGCGGCATCGGCGGATTTTTCTGCCCGCGCCGCAAGCTTGCATACCAGGACGAGAGCAGGTTCCAGGGCATTTGGGGCGACCCTCCTGCCACGCATCATAACCACAATAGCGGGGTCCGCGCTATCACGATATTGCGCACCGAGTGACCGCAAGCAGCATTAAAAAATGCGCGGTGCGGGAAAGCTTGCCGCAAGCTTTCGCAAAACACCAACGCATCACGAAAGCAAAATGGCGCGCGCTGTGGCGACATGCGGCTCAGCGGTCGCCAGACTTTTCTGGTGCAGGCCGCGCGCCAATTACCGGGAGCATTCCATGTCCAAACACCTCGATACCCGATTCACTCTGCTAGCCAGCGCGGCCGTGCTGGTGGTGGCAGCGGTCGCGCCGGCCAGCGCCGAAGTCGTTGTTCGCGGCAAGGAAGGCAGGCCGCTCTCCGAAATTCGTCAAGCGCCTGCCTCAATCTATCCCGATCTCCACACGATCGTGGCCCAGCCCTCGCCGTCCGAAATCAAGCCCGAATTTCTCGGTCCCGTGGTGATGATGAAGTCAGCGCACATCGATCTCGAAAAGGGCACGGCCACGCTGCCGCTGCGCAAGGGCAAGCTGAAGAACGGCACGCCGGTGTGGTTCATCATCACTGATACGACGGACGAGAATCTGTCGAACCTGCACGGCGTCAACTACGCGCCGAAAATGGCCTATGGCCTGACCGGCGTCGCCGCGCGCCATGCAACGATCGAAAAGGACGGCAGCTTCACGTTCAACACCGGCAGCGTCGATTTCAAGCCAGTGTTGTCGGTTGTCCCCGGTGCGGCCGCCAATCCGTTCCCGCCCAAGAGCTTCCAGCCCGGCAGCGTTGGTGACGCAACCTACACGCCGATGGTCTATATCGACAATTCGGCGAAATCGGTGTTGTTCAACGCGCCCGTCGTGTCGCAAGCGTCCGAAGCCGAACTGAACGCGATGTGCGACGGCAATGTCGACAAGTCGAAGGTTCACGACAAGGTGGTCGCCATCTGCCCGCGCGACGAGACGGTTACGCTGTCGCTGACGCTGGGCTTCACCTTCGACAAGCCGATCCAGTATCTGTCGACCGAAGCCAACAACCCGCTTGTCGCTGCGCTCGAGAATGCAACCTTTGCGCCTGCGCTGGCGGACCTGCCGTTCGCGCTTGAAGATGCGTCGCCCGGCGAATCGGCAGAGCGTATCGTCGTCGTCGTCAACGGCCCGCGCGGGCTCGACAACCCGCATCGTCAGGGCCTCGAAAGCGCGCTGACCGATGGTCGTGGTCCGCTCAATATCCTCGGCGGCATCCCGACGATCAACCTCGACTATTCGCCGATGTGGCGGCTGTTCCCGGCGGTCTGGTCGGCCGAGGCGATCCAGAAGGGTTATCGTTACCGGATGACCAGCGCGCTGCAGGCAGCCGAGATGTCGACGCGCGGTTATCTGAAGAGCCTCGACGGCGGTGAGTTCCGCGCGGTCGGGTTCGTGGTCAATTGCCCGGTGGTTTATCGCATCAACTGATCTACCACGGGCTCAAGCATAGGCGATGGTCCAGCGTTCCCCCCCCCCCACGCTCAACCCCTCATCGCCTGGGCGGCGCTGCTCGTCAGCGCCGCCCCATACTCCCCCGCCGGTGCGCAGCAAATCGCTGCGCCCGGCGCGGCTTCGTTGCGCGACCTGACCACGACCGCCCCGATACGACCGAAAGCCCCCTCACCATCGACGCGGGGCAGTGGCGCACGAGAAGCGCGGGGCGCTTTGCGGGATCAGGATCGGCAGGGATCAACGACCCGGGGTGACGCCTTGCCGAGCCGCGGGTTCCATGAACCAACGACCTCATCCGCGATCTGACTGCCCCAAGATAGCCATGCCGCTTGTGCACCAATGTTTGCTTCGAAGATCATCTCGGGACAGTCGATCGACCGGGATCGACGCCTGATGGATGCGGTGGTCGGTCCGGTGTGCTGACTGTGGCCCAGCGCTAGCGAGGAATCTTCTGGCCAGGCGAACTTTTGGCTGGTCGCCGATTTTTGGGCCATGTGAGAAAAATGCGTATACGAGGCAACGCTCGGCCCAATCTTAGCGGGGGTTGCAACAACCATGGCCGATGCCGCCGGACGCGCTGATCCCGTTATCAAGGCGGTGCGCCAGCCGCCATGGGGCCATTACGCTGCAGCAGCACTCACCGCCGCGACCTTACTGATGGTCGGGCTGGGGGCGCTTGTCGCGCGTGGGCAGCCCTATGCTTTCGACCGCGCGATCATGCTGGCGATGCGCGAATCTGAGGACATTCGCATCCCCGAAGGGCCGATCTGGCTCAAGCAGGCGATGCTCGATATCACGGCGCTCGGCGGGGAGACGGTGTTGGTCGTCGTCGTATTGGCCACCGCAGGCTTCCTCGCGCTCGGCCGGAGATGGCTGACGCTGGGGCTGGTGCTTGGCGGGACGATCAGCGGATCGTTGCTGGTTGGCGTTTTCAAGGACCTGGTTGGCCGTGCGCGCCCTGCACTGATCGATCATCTGGTCGATGTCTGGTCGGCGAGCTTCCCCAGCGGCCATGCCGCCAACAGCGCGACTGTCTACCTGACGATTGCGCTGATCCTGATGCAGATCGTCGAGCGGCGAGCCGTGCGACTGTACCTTGTCGTGGTCGCCGCGCTGCTGGTCGGCGCGATCGGTGTCAGCCGCGTCTATTTGGGCGTGCATTTCCCGAGCGACGTGATCGCGGGCTGGAGCTTTGGCACGCTTTGGGCGCTGGGGTGGTGGTGGATCGGGGCTTGGGCACGCGTCAGGCGCGCGCGAGCAGGGCCTGTGCTGCCTTCAGATGCGGCGCATCGACCATCCGACCGTCGAGACTGAGCGCACCCGCCCCCGGATTGGCCACGAACAAATCGACGATCGCCTGCGCCTTGGTGATCTCCTCGGCGCTCGGCGTGAAGGCGGCGTTGATCACGCTTACCTGCGTCGGATGGATTGCCATCATGCCGGTGAAGCCATCGCGACGCCCGCGCGCGGCATAGGCGGCGAGCCCGTCGATATCGCGGAAATCGGGATAGACCGTCTCGATCGCCGGCACGCCCGCCGCATGCGCGCCGAACAGCGTCAGCGACCGCGCGAGCTGATGGGGCGCGGTATAGCCGCCGTCAGCCTCGCGCGACGTGCTCGCGCCGATCGCGGCGGGCAGATCCTCGGCGCCCCAGGTCAGCCCCGCGAGCCGGGGCGTGACGCCGCGGTAGCTGCCAAGGCCGAAAATCGCTGCCGGGGTTTCGGTTGCGATCGGGAGGATCATGATGTCGCCGCTGAGTTTCGCATCGAGCGCAGCGAGCGACGCGCCTCCCTCCGCCTTCGGCAGCACGATACCGTCGGGGTGCGCGGGCAGGACGGCGGCGAGATCATCGTCGGCGAGCCCCGAATCGAGCGGGTTGATCCGCACGAACAGCGTCGTCGTGCGAGCGTGGCCAAGGAATTCGGCAACGGCGGTGCGGGCGGCTGCCTTGTTGGCGAGCGCCACCGAATCCTCAAGATCGAGGATCAGCGCATCGGCGCCGAGCGTCAGCGCCTTTCCCATGCGGTCGGGCCGGTCCCCGGGGACGAACAGCAAGGATCGCAGGCGTGGCATCGGATTGGCCTCATTCAACTTGTGATGCATGCGCTAGCATGGCCAAGCCGTGCGACGGAAGCGTCGAAGTGTCTTGATATTGTATATCATCGCTTCTAATGCTGCGGCGCGTCATCATTGGAGTGTTTGCGTGAAGCGTTCGAATCCCTGGTTGGTGGGTGTTGCCCTTGCTGTTTTGTCCCCCGCCGCTGCGCAGGCCAAGGAACCCCCCGCGCCACCCGAGGGTCAGGCCAAGCCCACTGCCCCTGCTGACCAGCCAAATGAAGTGATCGTTACTGGTACGCTCGATCATAGCGAGCGCGACGTTTTGTCGGGGACGTCGGTCCTGAACGGCGCGGAGCTGACCCGCAATCTTCAGCCAACGATCGGCGAAACCCTTGCGCGCCAGCCCGGCGTTTCGGCAACGTCGTTCGGTCCCAATGCCTCGCGCCCGATCCTGCGCGGCTTTCAGGGCGACCGCATTCGCGTGCTGACCGACGGCATCGGCTCGATTGACGTGTCAAACACCTCGGTCGATCATGCCGTCGTCATCAATCCGTTGCTCGCCGAGCGGATCGAAGTGCTGCGCGGGCCGGCGGCATTGCTCTACGGCTCTTCGGCGGTGGGTGGCGTGGTCAATGTCATCGACGCCCGCATTCCGCGCAGGGTGCCGAACAAGGGCTATAGTCTCGACGCGATCGGCACCTATGGCTCGGCTGCCAATGAACGCTCTCTCGGCGCCAGCACGAATGTCGCGCTGGGCAGCCAGTTCGTCGTCAACGCCAATGGCAGCTACGCCAAGACCGATGATCTGCGCATCCCCGGCTTTGCGCTGACGCCCGCGCGCCGCGCCGAAGCGCTGGCAACCAGCCTCCTCCCGTTCAATCCGGCCGACCCGGACCGGATCGACTACGCCGGCAACGCCGCCATTCGCGGCACACTTCCCAACAGCGCGAGCGAGACCTGGACGGCGGGCGTTGGTGCGGCGCTGATCACCGATGGTGGCACGCTCGGCCTTTCCTATGGTCATTATGCCAGCCTCTATGGCGTGCCGATCCGCTATGCGACGCAGATCGGTCAGGGGCAGGAAAGCCCGCGTATCGACATCGTCCAGAACCGCCTCGACCTGCGCGGCGAAGTCGACACCGGTGGCGGCTTTATCGAAAAGCTGCGGCTGCGCGCGGGCTATGCGGCCTATCGTCAGTTCGAGCTTGAGCCCGATGGCGCGGTCGCGACGACCTTCCTCAACAACGGCTTTGAAGGCCGGTTCGAGATTGTCCAGGCGCGGCGCGGCGTGTGGCTCGGCGCGTCGGGGGTGCAATTCTCCAACCGAGAATTCAACGTGATCGGCGACGAGGCTTTCCTGCCGCGCAACGCCACTGCGCAGACCGGCATCTTTACCCAGCAGCAGCTCGATTTCGGACGGTTCAAGGCCGAGGCCGGCGCGCGCTATGAATGGACCGATCTGTCATCGCGCACCGACATTGGCGATTTGCGCTATTTCCGCGGCGACCGCCGCTTCGGCGCCTTTTCGGGCGCGGTCGGCGCGTCTTACGGCGTGAGCGATGCGGTGCGCATCGGGCTCAACCTGTCGCGCACCGAGCGCGCGCCGAGCGCCGAAGAGCTGTTCGCCAATGGTTCGCACGCGGGCACGCAGGCCTATGAACTTGGCAATCCCGATTTCCGGCTGGAGAAGAGCTGGGGCCTCGAAGCGACGCTGCACGCGCATGGCAAAGGCTATAGCTTCGACGCGTCGGCCTATTACAACTGGTTCTCGAACTTCATTTCGGACAACCAGACTGATCAGGCGGTGTGCGAAGCTGCCGCCGCGCCGAGCGGCCGCGATGTCGATCTGCCGTGCTTCCAGCTGACCCAAGGCGACGCGCGTTACTATGGCTTCGAAGCGAGCGGTTCGGTGAAGGTCGCGCAGCTTGGCGCTTATGCGATCAACGTCGATGCGCTGGGCGATTATGTCCGCGCGACCTTGGTGCGCAATGGCCCCGCGCCGCGCATTCCTCCCCCGCGCGTGCTCGGCGGCGTCGAGGCGCAGTCGGACCGGCTGAGCGGGCGGATCGAAGTCGAGCATGTCTTCGCGCAGAACCGCGTGGCGGCGTTCGAGACGACGACGCGCGATTTCACTCTGGTCAATTTCTCGGCGCAGTGGCAGCCCTTTACGGACAACAAGACCACGCTCACCCTGTCAGCGAACAATCTGTTCGATGCCGACGCGCGGCGGCATGCGAGTTTTCTCAAGGATTTCGCGCCACTCGCCGGGCGGGATATTCGCCTGACGGTTCGGTTCGCGATTTAGGCCCAATCAGCGGGGCCTCATTTCCCAAACCGTTCGTGTCGAGCGAAGTCGAGACACCGCGCGAGGTGTGTGCGGCCCGTCCCTCGACTGCGCTCGGGACGAACGGAAGGGGTTAGGCCCCCCGCTCCCCCAATTTCCGCTCCCACGCCAGCGCATGCGCCACAATCGTGTCGAGATCATCGAGCTTCGGTCGCCACGGCAGGGTCGCCAAAATCCGCGCATTATCCGCCGTCAACGCATCGGGATCGCCCGCGCGACGGCCTTCGTAGCGGCGCTCGATCCTGACGTTGGTCACCCGGTCGACCGCATCGAGCACATCGTTGACCGAATAGCCGCGCCCGTAGCCCGCGTTCATCGTGTGGCTCTCGCTCGGCCGCGCCACCAGCAGGTCGAGCGCATCGACATGCGCCGCCGCCAGATCGCTGACATGAATGTAATCGCGCACCCCCGTCCCATCGGGCGTCGCGAAATCGGTGCCGAAGATGCTCACATGGCCGCGCTTGCCGGTCGCGGCCTCGACCGCGACCTTGATCAGATGCGTCGCGCCGGCGGTCGACTGACCCGACCGCCCCTCGGGATCGGCCCCCGCGACATTGAAATAGCGCAGCGCGCAATAATTGATCGGATGCGCGGCGGCGACATCGGCGAGCATATGCTCGGTCATCAGCTTCGACATACCGTAAGGATTGATCGGCCGTTTCGGCATGTCCTCGCGCACCGACACTTCGTCCGGGATACCATAGGTCGCCGCTGTCGACGAAAAGATGAAATGCGGCACGCCGCAAGCGACCGCGCTCTCGATCAGCGATCGGCTCGCGGCGGTGTTGTTGCGATAATATTTGAGCGGGTCGCTCACCGACTCAGGGACGACCACCGAACCAGCAAAATGCATGATCGCGCGGACATCATGCTCGCGCATCACGTCGCGCACCGCGTCATCCTCGATGTTCGCCTGCACCAAAGTCGCGCGGGGATCGACCGCCCAGGCAAAGCCGGTGACGAGATTGTCGACCACCACCACCCGGTGCCCCGCATCGCACAGCGCGAGCACGGCGTGACTGCCGATATAGCCCGCGCCGCCCGTCACCAGTATCGCGCCGTCCATCCTTGGTATCCCCGATTGCGTGTTGCGTCCGCGTTCCTATCTAATGCCGATAGAGTTTAAAGGAGCTATTGATGGCCACGGAAATCGCGACGCTTGCCGGTGGGTGCTTCTGGTGTACCGAAGCGGTGTTCAACGACGTGATCGGCGTCGAAAAGGTCGAGAGCGGCTATATCGGCGGCCATGTTCCCAACCCGACCTATCGCCAGGTCTGCGGCGGCGACACGGGCCACGCCGAAGCGATACGGGTGACGTTCGATCGCGACCAGGTCAGCTATGGCGACATCCTCGACATGTTTTTCGCAACGCACGACCCGACGACGCTCAACCGCCAGGGCAATGACGTCGGCACGCAGTACCGCTCGGCGATCTTCCCGCATTCGGACGAGCAGCGGATCGAGGCGAAAGCCGCGATGCAGCGCGCCGCCGCGGGCTGGCCCGCGCCGATCGTGACGACGATCGAGCCGCTGAGCGAATGGTACACCGCCGAGGATTATCACCAGGAATATTGGGACGGCGAAGGCCAGCGGAATCCGTACTGCATCGCGGTGATCCCGCCCAAGCTCAACAAGTTGCGCAAAAGCTTTGCGGCACGGTCGAAGTCTGCGCAGGCGGTGGGGTGAGGGGCGCGCATCAATGTTTGCCGTCCATTTCGACGCGACAATTTTTCCGAATCGAGTTAAGCTAACCAACTCGAAAACCAGTCAAACATTGGACCGAAAGGCTGTGCGCCCTTTCTCGTCTGACCGTAAACTCATCGAAAACCGCGACGCGGCCGCAGAATTGGTGGGGGCGCTAATTCGAGAAAGTGACGGCCGATCGCGACTTCTGAGGATATGGGCTACGGTCGATGTCTCAATAGCCGGAGTTGATGCTGCCCCCGGTGATCTGGAGCAGGTTCGTCAACTTTTCACCGAGCAAGGGTTCACTAGGGTGCGTCTAGTTTAACACCACACTGCGTTAGCGATAACCGGACGGTCCGTCGGTCTCGCGCATTTGCGTTAGATATTGCTCTACCGAACATCCCCCTCAATCGGCGGCTTGGCCGACGCATCCGCGCCCAGCGCCTTGTACGCGATCCCGCCGAGCGCGCCGCCGAGGATCGGTGCGACCCAGAACAGCCATAACTGCTCGACCGCCCAGCCGCCCACCAGCAGAGCAGGGCCGGTCGAGCGGGCGGGATTGACTGAGGTGTTGGTCACCGGAATGCTGATCAGGTGGATCAGCGTCAGGCCAAGTCCAATCGCGATCGGCGCGAAACCGGCGGGCGCGCGGCCGTCGGTCGATCCCATGATGATGATCAGGAACATGAACGTCATCACGACTTCGGTGACGAAGCCTGCGACCATCGAATATTGCCCCGGCGAATGCGCATCGAAGCCGTTCGCCGCAAAGCCGCTCGCGACCAGATCGAACCCCGGCTTGCCGCCCGCGATTACCGACAGCACGAAGGCGCCGGCGACCGCGCCGACGACTTGCGCGATGATGTAGAGCGGCACGTCCTTCACCGGAAAACGCCCGCCCGCGACCAGCCCGATCGTCACGGCGGGGTTGAGGTGGCAGCCCGAGATATGGCCGATCGCATAGGCCATCGTCAGCACTGTCAGTCCGAACGCGAGCGACACACCCGCGAGGCCAATGCCGACCTGCGGGAAAGCCGCCGCCAGCACCGCGCTGCCGCAGCCGCCGAGCACGAGCCAGAAAGTGCCGATAAATTCCGCGAAACCGCGCCGTGCCATGTCCATTGCTCAGACTCCCCGAAGAATGGGGCGAGCATAACTTGTTTCGGTGACGAGGCTAGGATCAAAACGCTATGTCGGAGCATGATCAATTCCGTCCCCCGCGCGATCGGTATCGAATCGAACCACCCGCCACCGTTCGCCCTGAGCTTGTCGAAGGGCTGTTCCTTCTTTGCCCGCGCGTCGCAAAAGAAGGGCAGTGCTTCGACAAGCTCAGCACAAACGGGCGTGATGCGAGTCAGGGAATGCGATCTGCCCCGATTCTGGTCGGCGCCGGCTGAAGCAGATATGGTCTGTGAGTCAGTGCGCCGCGCGCGCGAGCCGGTCGTTGATCGCCGCGCCCAGCCCCTCGTCGGGCACCGGCGCCACCGCGATCCGGGGCTTGGCGCTCGCATCGGCGCCGTGGAGCGTGTCGAACAGGCTCGCGGCGGCTTCGGTCAGGTCGCCGGTGGCGGACAGCGTGTCGTCGCCCGAAACCGCGCCAAAACCGATCAGCCACTCATCGGGCCCGGCGTCGGTCGCTTCCAGCCGCAGCGGCTTGGCCGGGGCATAATGGCTCGCGAGCTGCCCGGGCGCGATGATCCCGCCCACCGCATTCGCCAGCGGCTGGCCGATCACCGCCGCAATTGCCGCCGCCGAAATCGGCCCCGGCCGGAGCAGGCGCGGCGTCGGGCCGGTGAGCACGATCGTTGACTCAAGCCCCTCCGGGCATGGCCCGTCGTCGAGCACCAGCGGAATGCGCCCTTCGAGGCTCATCAGCACATGCGCGGCCCGCGTCGGGCTGATGCCGCCGCTCGCGTTGGCGGAAGGCGCTGCGAGTGGCTTGCCCGATGCCTCGATCAGCCCCTGAATCGCCCGGTGCGCGGGCACGCGGATCGCGATCGTCGTCAGCCCCGCCGTCACCAGCGAGGCTATGCCCGACCCGGCGCGAGCGGGCAGCACCAACGTCAGCGGCCCCGGCCAAAAGGCTTCGGCCAGCGCCCGTGCGCCTGCGTCGAACTCGGCCAACGCCTCGGCGGCGGCAAGGCTCGCGACATGCACGATCAGCGGGTTAAAGCTTGGGCGACCCTTGGCGGCATAGATCGCGGCGACCGCGCGCGGATTGGTCGCATCGGCGGCGAGGCCATAGACGGTTTCGGTCGCGACGGCGACCGGCTGGCCCTCGGCAATCAGTCGCGCCGCGTCGGCGAGCGCCGCCGCATCATAAGCCCGGCATCGTGTCGCGAAGGAATTTGTGGCGTCCACAGCTGCGAGCTATAGCGACCGGGAGAGTTCGACAAGAGAGGATTGAGATGCCCTTTACCGCCGCCGTCGCCGATCAGCGTTTCGTTCTGGATCATGTCGTGCGCCTGAGCGAAATCGCCGCGAGCGATCGTTTCGCTGCCGCCAGCCCCGATGTGATCGACGCCGTGCTCGAAGGCGCGGGTGCCTTTGCCGAAGGCGAATGGGCGCCGCTCAGCCGCTTGGGCGACACCGTCGGCGCGACATGGACGCCCGAGGGCGTGGTGATGCCCGAGGGCTTTGGCGCAGCCTATCAGGCCTATGTCGAGGGCGGCTGGGGCACGATCGGCGTGCCCGAGCAATTTGGCGGGCAGGGTTTGCCCTTCATCATCCAGACGGCGGTGTTGGAGACGTTGGGTGCCGCGAACATGGGCTTTGCGCTTTGCCCCACGCTGACCGTCGGCGCGATCGAGGCGCTGGCGCATCATGGAAGCCCCGAACAGCAAACGCTTTATCTGCCGCATCTCGCGACCGGCGCGTGGACCGGCACGATGAACCTCACCGAGCCGCAGGCGGGCAGCGATGTCGGCGCGGTGCGCAGCAAAGCCGAGCCGCTGGGGAACGGCAAATGGTCGATTACGGGGCAGAAAATCTACATCTCGTTCGGCGACCACGACATGGCCGAGAATATCGTCCACCTCGTGCTCGCGCGCACGCCCGATGCGCCGCCGGGAACCAAGGGGCTGTCGCTGTTCCTGGTGCCGAAATACCGGCTCGACGCCGAGGGCAAGCCGGGTGAATTGAACGATGTCCGCGTGGTGTCGATTGAGCATAAGCTCGGCTTGCATGCCTCGCCGACCTGCGTGCTGAGCTTCGGCGACAATGGCGATTGCGTCGGCGAGCTGATCGGCCCGGAGCTGGGCGGCATCCGCGCGATGTTCACGATGATGAACAACGCGCGCCTCAATGTCGGCCTGCAGGGCGTGCAGATCGCCGAGCGCGCGACGCAACATGCCGTCGCCTATGCCCGCGAGCGGGTGCAGTCGGCGCGTGCGGGCGGTGGCCGCGAGCCGGTCGCGATCATCGAGCATCCCGATGTCCGCCGCATGCTGATGCGGATGAAGGCGCAGACGCAGGCCGCGCGAGCGCTCGTCTATCTCGCGGCGGGGCAAGTCGACCGCGCAACACTGGGCGACGAAGCCGCGCAGAAGCGGCTCGATCTGCTCACCCCGCTGGCGAAAGCGCATGGCACCGACATCGGCTGCGAAGTGTCGAGCCTTGCGATTCAGGTGCATGGCGGGATGGGCTATGTGGAGGAGACCGGCGTCGCGCAGTTCTTCCGCGATGCGCGGATCACACCGATTTACGAAGGGACGAACGGCATTCAGGCCGCCGATCTGGTCGGGCGCAAGCTCAGCATGGACAATGGCGGGGTGATGCTCGGGCTGATTTCCGAAATGCGCGGGAGCGCCGAGGATGCGGGGCTGCGCGGGCTGATCGACGCTTGCGATGAAGTCGCTCGGCGGCTGCTCACCGCCGATGTCGATGATCGTCTTGCGGCAAGCTATCCGTTCCTGACGATGCTCTCGACCGCTGTGTGCGGCTGGCTGATGGAAGCGCAGGGCCGTGCAGCAGCGAGCGGCGAGGGCGATCCCGAGTTTCTCGCGATGAAGCGCGCGGTCGCCGATTTCTACGTGAGCCAAATCGTGCCCGAAGCAATGGGCTTGAAGGCCGCCGCCATGGCCTCCTCGGCGCAGCTTTACGCGCTTGAACCGGCGGCATTTGCGGCGTGACCGACTGGTCGTGGATCCCGCCCGCCGACAGCGGGATCCGCGTCCGGATGCAGCACGCGAACGGGATCGATTTCGAGCTCGCCGAGCTCGATACAGCGGATGGTCGCACCGACCGGCTGGCGCTATGCCTGCACGGCTTTCCCGAACTCAATTTCAGCTGGCGCTTCCAAATGCCGCTGCTCAGCGCGCGCGGCTGGCGGGTGTGGGCGCCGAACATGCGCGGCTATGGCGCCTCGTCGCGGCCTGAGGGGGTCGAAGCCTATCGGCTCGACACGCTCGCCGCCGATGTCGCGGCGCTGATCGCGCACGACTGGGGCGCCGTGGTCGCCTGGCACTTTGCGATCAAGCAGCTCCGCCCGCTCACCCGGCTGGTGATCATGAATGTGCCGCACCCGATGGTGGCGCGGCGCGAGCGATCGAATTGGCGGCAGCTCACGATGAGCTGGTACATTTTCTTTTTCCAACTGCCGTGGCTGCCCGAATTTGGCCTGGCGCAGGGCGGCGCGCGGCGGATTGGCGCGGCCTTTACCGGCATGTCGGTCGACAAGGCGAGGTTCCCGGCCGAGGTGACTGATGTCTATCGCGCCGCAGCGCTGCAGCCCGGCGCGCTGACCGCGATGATCAATTATTATCGCGCGCTGCTGAAGACGCCCGACTTTGCCAACTTCGGCGATGGCCGGATCGAGACACCGACGCTGATGATCTGGGGCGAGGAGGATAAGGCGCTCGGCCTCTGGTGTACCGAGGGTGTCGAGCAATGGGTGCCGAACCTGACTCTCCAACGTCTGCCCGGCGTCTCGCATTGGGTGCAGCAGGAAGCACCAGAGCGCGTCAATGCGCTGCTTGACGACTGGCTCGCCCGACCGCCAGCGGGTTGATCGCTTCAGGCGGCGCGGGCGAACCGGCCGTGCGATGCCACGGCGCCCGCCGCAATCGGCAGCGCAGTGCCGCAAAAGGCGCATTCGGCGGTCAGTCGACCGACATACCAATGCGACTTGCCGCAACCGGGGCAAGGATTGGCCTCGTCGAGGCGAAAGGCAGGGCGAAAGCCTGATCGACCGAGCTGAATAGGCGAGTGCAACATACGCGGCTCCCAATGCTTCAACAGGTCTAAAGCACGGTGAACCGTATTCGGTTCCAGATGAACCGTTGATTTGTGTTCGCTACCCGAAATTTGCCGCGGAAAAACTCAGGCTAACTCGCCGCTCAGCAATTCGGTCGAATCGAGCCCGAGCAGATCGATCTGCGCGCGCACCTTTGGCCAGACCGTCTCGATGAAATGCGCGCGTTCGGCGGCGCGCAGCTTTTCCGCCGCCCCTGCCAGCACAAACATGCCGACGCCGCGCCGGACTTCGACATAGCCGTCGTCCTGGAAACGCTGATAGGCCTTGGCCACCGTCAGCGGATTGGCGCCATGTTCAGCCGCAAGCGCACGCACCGATGGCAGTTGATCGCCTGCCTTGAAATCGCCGCGCAGCACCGCGGCGGCGATATGTTGCCGAAGCCGGATATAGACCGGGCTGTCTTCGCTGTTCAGAGCCGTCATGCTGCCTTAATACACCAATTGCTCGTCAGGTCCAGCCCCAACCGTCCCACTAACCACCCCAATGCGACACCGTCTGGCCCAAATCGGGGCGTGCGCGCTCTTCGAGGGGTTGGCTCGGCGAGCCGATGAACACAAAACCCGCAATCCGCGCAGGCGCCGCGCCGAAGGCGTCACGCACCGCATCCGAATAGGCAGCCCATCCCGTCAGCCAGCCCGCGACAAAGCCCATCGCATGCGCGGCGTGGAGCAAGTTCATGCAGGCAGCGCCCGCCGACAGCTCCTGCTCCCACAAGGGGATACGGCTTTCGGGCTTGGGCGAGGACAGCACCACAACCAGGCTCGGCGCTTGCCGCGCGAAGCTTTCGAGCGCTTCGATCTCAAGCCGCGCCGCCTGCGGGCGCTCGGCGCGATAGGCGGCGGTGATCACTTCGGCCAGCCGGTCGCGCCGGTCCGCGCCGACGATGACGAAGCGCCACGGGGCGAGCTTGCCATGATCAGGGGTGCGCGTCGCAATCGTCAGCATCGTATCGAGCTGGGCGGCATCGGGGCCGGGGGCGACCATGTCGCGCGGGCGGCCCGAGCGTCTGGTCTGCAGCAGCGAAAGCGGCGAGGAGCGATCATTGAGCATGACGGCGTCGATACCGCCAAAACCGGCCATTTACAGCCCCGCGTTTGCCGTTAGTGTCGCCGCCTTGGCTGCGCGACAAGACGCGGCAGGGACATCAGGGTAGTTTGGGGAGCGTATCAATGACCGACAGCAGCAGCGGCGCCGCGCACGGCGGCGTGCCAGAGGGCAAGACCTGGTTCGGCCACCCGGTGCAACTCGCACGGCTGTTCACGACCGAAGCGATGGAACGCTTCGGCTATTACGGCATGCGCGCGCTGCTGACGCTCTATCTGGCCCAGCATTTCCTGTTCAGCGACACGACGACGACGGGCATTTATGGCGGCTTCACCGCGCTGGTTTATCTGACGCCGCTGATCGGCGGGCTGATGGCCGACCGGTTCCTCGGCTCGAAGCGGTCGGTCAAATTCGGCGCGATCATGATGTCGCTCGGCTATCTGACGCTCTGCTTCGGCGGCCAGCCCGCCAAGCCCTTCGCGACGATCGATGGCCAACGCTACGAAGTGACCGTGAAGGGCAGCGGCGACGCCCGCAAGCAGTTCGTGCTCGATGGCGGTCGCGAACTGCAGATCAAGGGCAATGAGGACAAGACAGTCTCGTTGCTCGACGCGACCGGCAAGGAAGCGCGGCGCGTCGATGCGGGCAAGTTCGAGGCAGGCGGCGATCGTGCCCCGCTGTCGGTTTTTCTGCTGTTGATCGGCCTTGCGCTCGTCACGATCGGCAACGGCTTCTTCAAGCCCAATATCTCGACGATGGTTGGCGCGCTCTATGCGCAGGGCGATCGTCGCCGCGATGCCGGGTTCACCATCTTCTACATGGGCATTAATCTCGGCTCGCTCTTCTCACAGATCCTGTGTCCGCTGCTGGCGGTCGGCATGGGCAGCTGGGGTGGGCTTGGCTGGTGGGCGGGCTTTGCGCTGGCTGCCACCGGCATGCTGATTTCGTGGACGCTGATCCAGTTCGACGGCGGCCGCCTCGATGGCATTGGTGATCGCCCGGCCGATGCGCCAACCAACCGCGATTTCCTGATTTACGGCGGCGCGATCCTGATGATCCCTGTCGTCTGGTTCCTGTTTTCGAACCTGATGAGCTATGTCCGGCCCGAGGCGGGATCGGGCATTATCGGCTATTTCCTGGGGCTGCCGATCATGGGCAAGATCATGTTCGGCACCTTTCTGGTCAGCGTGCCGGGCATCCTGGTCTGGGCGCGGCTGAAGGGGTCTGCTCAGGAATTCGAGATGATGCTGGCCGCGATGGTGCTGATTACCTTCAACACCGTCTTCTGGACGTTGTTCGAACAAGCCGGATCGTCGCTGACGCTGTTTGCTGACCGCAATACCGATTTGTCGGTGTTCGGGCTCTTTTCGATCTCCGCCGGGCAGACGCAATTCTTCAACGCGCTGTTCATCGTGCTGCTGGCGCCGCTGTTCAGCGTGATGTGGAACACGATGGCCAAGAGCGGTATCGAGCCGACGATCCCGATCAAATTCTCGATCGCGCTGATGGCGGTTGGTGGCGGGTTCCTGTTCCTCGTCTGGGGATCGCAATTCGCGGGACCTGATTTCAAGGTCGGGCTGTGGTGGCTCGCCGGTCTCTACCTGATCCACTCGATCGCCGAGCTGTGCATTTCGCCGGTGGGGCTGTCGATGATCACCAAATTGTCGATTGCGCGCGTCGTCGGGCTCATGATGGGCGTGTGGTTCCTGTCGATCGCGGTCGCGCAGTATGTCGCCGGGATCGTCGCACAGTTCGCGAGCGTTGAGACGGTCGGCGGGCAGGTCACCAACCTGAAGGTCAGCCTCGACACCTATGTCGGCGTGTTCACGACGATTGCCGAAGTGTCGATTGCGCTCGGTGTCCTGCTGCTGGTGCTGTCCTTCCCGCTCAAGAAGTGGATGCACGGGGTCAAGTGATCGGCTAGCGTCGCGCCCAGGCAACAGGGAGCGACACGATGGACGGTACGATGATGGTCGCTTTGGCGGTCGCGCTTTTCGTCGGCAGCCATTTGCTGCTGTCGCACCCTTTGCGCGCGCCGCTCGTCAAGGCGCTCGGCAACGGTGGCTTCACCGGGCTCTATGCGGTGGTCGCGCTGGCGAGTCTGTGGTGGATCAGCAAGACTTATAAGGATGCGCCCGCCACCGCGCCGCTCTGGGATGTCGGCGACGGTCTCTGGGCGCTGGGCAGCGTGATCATGCTGACCGCGAGCGTCTTGCTGGTTGGCTCGCTCATCGGCAATCCGGCGATGCCCGGGATGGTCAAGACCGCACCGACGCAAGCGCGCGGCGTCTATGCCGTCACGCGCCACCCGATGCTCTGGTCGTTCGCGCTGTGGGGCCTCGCGCACATCATTGTCTTCCCGATCGCCGCGAACCTGATCGTCGCGGGCGGCATCACGGCGTTTTCGCTGGTGGGGGCAGCAGCACTCGATGCCAAAAAGGCCAAGCTCGTGCCCGAGCTGTGGGAGCCATGGAAGCGCGTGACGAGCTATGTTCCGTTTCAGGCAATCGCCCAGGGGCGCGCGAAATTCGGCGGTTTCCGCCCGCATGATCTGGCGGGGGGCGTGGTGATCTGGCTCGCGGCGACTTGGGCGCATATTCCCGCAGCCAACATCCCGGCGGGCATCTGGCGCTGGGTGTTTTAGGGCGCGCCGCTCTCAGTCTGACTCCCGCCTCAACCCCGTTGGTGTCGAGCGAAGTCGAGACACCCTGCGTGTCGCTTGTAGCCTGTTTCTCGACTTCGCTCGAAACGAACGGGTCGGTGAATGTTGGATGGAGGTTAGAGCCGCACCATCGCCATCATCCGCTCGCCGTAGCGCGGCCCTGCCGTTTCCCCGCGCGGGGCGGCGGCATCGAGCCGGGCGAGATCGTCCGCCGTCAGCGACACGTCGACCGCCGCCATCGAATCCTCGAGTGTCACGCGGCGCTTCGACCCCGGGATCGGCACGATATCGTCGCCTTGCGCGAGCAACCACGCCAGCGCGACCTGCGCCGCGCTGACGCCGTGCGCTTCCGCGATCATCTTAACGACATCGACCGCGGCCATATTGGCTTCGAAATTGCCCTCGGCATAACGCGGATCATTGAGCCGGTAATCACCGGGCGCGAGCTGATCGCGGCTGGTGATCGACCCCGTCAGGAACCCGCGCCCGAGCGGCGAATAGGGGACGAAGCCAATCCCCAACTCCCGGCAGGTCGGCAGGATCTCGGTCTCGACATCGCGTTCCCACAGCGAATATTCGGATTGCAGCGCGGCGATAGGGTGCACAGCGGCGGCGCGGCGGATCGTCGCGGCCCCGGCTTCGGATAGCCCGAGGAAGCGGACCTTCCCCTCGCGCACCAGATCGGCCATCGCGCCCACCGTGTCCTCGATCGGCACGGCGGGGTCGACGCGGTGCTGGTAGAGCAAGTCGATCGTCTCGACCCCGAGCCGCTTGAGCGACCCTTCGCACGCCGCGCGGACATTGGCGGGGGAGGAATCGGTACCGCGAATGCCGCCCTCGCCAATCCGGAAGCCGAATTTGGTCGCGATGACGAGGCCCTCGCGCTTGCCCTTGATCGCGCGGCCCAGCAATTCCTCATTGGTGTGCGGGCCATAGACTTCGGCGGTGTCGAAAAAGGTCACGCCCAGATCGATCGCGCGGTGGATTGTGGCGATGCTTTCGCCTTCGTCGGCGGCGCCGTACATCGCGGGGCCGACGCCCGCCATCGGCATCAGCCCGACCCCGAGCGCGGAAACCTGCAAGCCACCCAGCGACCGATATTTCATGCGAGCATATCCTCTGGCGCGACGACAATGCCGTCGTCGATACCGTAACGCTTCGAAATGACGGTGGTTACCGCGACGTCCATCGTCACATTGCCGATCGTGCGGAAAATGTCGGGGATGGTCTCGACCGCGATCAGCAGGCCGAGCGCTTCGACCGGCACGCCAATCGCCAGCCCAATCGGCGCGCAGCCCGCAAAGAAAGTGACTTGCCCCGGCAGGCCGACGCCGCTGAACGTCGTGATCGACGCCGCCGCGACCGCGGCCACATATTGGAACGGCGTCAAATGAATGCCGTACCAATTGGCGATGTAGAGAATGACCGCGAGGTTCATCGGCGGCGCGGTCACCCGGAACACCGCGACTGCGAGCGGCAGCACAACGCCCGATGTCTCGACCGGCACGCCGAGCGCCCCCGCGCCGCGCAGCATCGCCGGGAGCGAGGCGAGCGAACTCTGCGTGCTCACCGCCACTGCCTGCGCCGACCCCACGCCGCGCGCGAAATCCAACAGCCGCCGCCCGCCGCCCAAGATCGCGACCGGATAGGCGACCAACCCGATCGTCGCGCCGACGGCCGATACGATCAGGATATAGTGGAGCAGCGCACCGACCGCCCCGGTTCCCGCTCGCGCGCCAACCACAAACGCCAGCGCGCCGACACCCACCGGCGCGAGCCACAGCACCCAGCCGATGATCACCAGCATCGCATCGGCAATCGCCTGAAAGAACAGGGTCAGCGCCGCGCGCTGTTCGGCCGGCAGGCGGGTGATCGCAAAGGCAAACACCATCGTGAACACGATCAGCGGCACAATCGCATCATTGGCCGCCGCCGCAATCGGATTGGTCGGCACCACCGATTTGATGAACGCGCTCATCCCCGGCACGTCGCTGACTTTCTGCGCCCCGCTCAGCGCCGCCTTCAGCGCTGCCGCCGATTCCTGCGGCATCGGGAACAGCGCGAGATACGCCGGGGTCAGAAACGCCGCCAGCGCCGACGCGCACACCAGAAAGCTCAGGAAAATCATCAGCGAGCGCGCCGCAATCCGCCCCGACCGCGCCGTCTCCGCCGTCGCGGCAATCCCTGTAATCAGCAGCGACACGACCAGCGGGATGATCGTCATCCGCAAGCCGTTGAGCCAGGTGTCGCCCACCGGCTGGGCAATCGCCACCGCCGGATCGACCCAGGCACCACCGCTCGCGGCCGCGGCAATGCCGATGATCAGCCCGACGATTAGGGATAGCAAGATACGGGTCGGTTGTGACATGCGCTCTATCTATTCGGTCATAAAGACCAACACCTGTCGCGTCGGTTCCCCGGCGGCAAGCGAAATGAGCGATTGCAGATGGCAAGAAAATATTTCGGCACCGATGGCATCCGCGGCCTGACCAACATCTCCCCGATGACGGCCGAGATGGCGATGAAGGTCGGCATGGCGGCGGGCGCGCATTTCCGGCGTGGCGACCACCGCCACCGCGTGGTGATCGGCAAGGACACGCGCCTCTCCGGCTATATGCTCGAATCGGCGATGGTCGCGGGCTTTACCAGCGTCGGCATGGATGTGACGCTCGTTGGGCCGATGCCCACGCCAGCGGTCGCGATGCTCACCCATTCGATGCGCGCCGACATGGGCGTGATGATTTCGGCGAGCCACAACCCGTACGCCGATAACGGTATCAAGCTGTTCGGCCCCGACGGCTATAAGCTGTCCGACGCCGACGAAATGGCGATCGAGGAACTGATCGCGGGCGACATCCCGCTGTCCCCCGCCGCGCAGATCGGCCGGGCGCGCCGGGTCGAGGATGCGCGCGGACGCTATATCAACTCGGCCAAGGCGACCTTCCCGTCGGAACTCACGCTCGACGGCCTGCGCATCGTCGTCGATTGCGCCAACGGGGCCGCCTACAACGTCGCGCCCTCGGCGCTGTGGGAGCTGGGCGCCGATGTCGTCGCGATCGGGGTCGAGCCCAATGGCCGCAACATCAACGACGGCTGCGGATCGACCGCACCGCAGTTGCTGCGCGAGACGGTGGTCGCGAGCGGCGCCCACATCGGCATCGCGCTCGATGGCGACGCCGACCGGCTGATCGTGGTCGACGAAGCGGGCCGGGTGGTCGACGGCGACCAGCTGATGGCAACGATCGCGATGGGCTGGGCGCGGCGCGGGCTGCTCAAGAACGGCTGCCTGGTCGCCACCGTGATGTCGAACCTCGGCCTCGAACGCTATCTCGAAAGCCACGAGCTGGGGCTGATCCGCACCAAGGTCGGCGATCGTTACGTGCTGGAGGCAATGCGGTCGCGCGGCTGCAACGTCGGCGGCGAGCAATCGGGGCACATCATCCTGTCGGACTATGCGACCACCGGCGACGGGCTGGTCGCGGCGTTGCAGATCTTGGCGGAGATCGTCCGCGCCGGGAAACCCGCGAGCGAAGTGCTCCACCGCTTCGACCCGCTCCCGCAATTGCTGAAGAATGTGCGCTTCGCAGGCGGCAAGCCGCTGGAGGACGCCGGGGTGAAAGCGGTGATCGCCGATGCCGAAGCCGAGCTGAACGGCAAGGGGCGGCTGGTGATCCGCCCGTCAGGGACCGAACCGGTGATCCGGGTGATGGCCGAGGGGGATGATCTGGGGCAGGTCGAAGCGGTGGTGGACCGGATTTGTGAGGCGGTGCGGGCGGTGGCGTAGGGCGCGGTACGATCGCTTTTGGCCTTGGAGCGCATTCGGTCTACGGGCCAATCTAGCTGGGCCGCCTGCGTGCGACCCCGAGCTAAGCGGTCGCAACCCTACTGTGCAGGGCCAGCCCAATTATGAGCGCGCACTTCATCCTCGATCCGATCGACGAACTTGTCGACCTCACCTTCTTCGAAGACGGCGATATCGCCGGGCGATTTTTTCAGAATCTTTATGGCCCGCCTGTAGGCAACATCAAGACTGGGATCGCTGGGCGCACCGACAATGAAGTAAGGATGGAACGCTTCGGTTGCTTCCGACGTCACGGACGTGAGTTGTCCGAGCCAACGATGAGCCTTGCGATAGATGCCTTCCGCATCAGCAAGATCGAGAGATAGGGGCTCATAGACATGCCACGCACCATTCTTCCAAGCGTGCTGAAACTCGATACTATCGTCGCCACCGACAATCACCTTTGGTTCGAGCTCGATTGGCAAATTTCGCTCATCCAAGCGCTGGCGCACTGGCTTCCACACGTCTTCGTCCGAGCGCCTCGACACGTTCTTGACATCGTAGCGACTGATAAAGCGCGCATAGAGCCGATCAAACGCCTTATTAAGATCCTCGGTCGTACCGCTCCCAAGCGCCGACCATTGCAAAGAGCTATCGTCGCGCGGCAGGATTCGCTGTGCTAGGGTAGATGCGTCACCCTCCGTCTTAATCATGCCTTCTTGCGCCAGATCACTGCCTAGGCGCTTTAGCTGCCGCTCGATCGTTCGCATGACTTGCTTGAAGGCCTCGCGGTCGAGATCAGGGAATATATCCTTCACGCGACCGAACGTCTTCCGCGTCGACGCCATTAGTACAGATGGTTCCCCATGATCGGCAGGAGCAAACAAGACGACCCCAACGTTCACAAACTCAGCCGTGATTGGATCGTGCACGTACCGCAGCACGGTGTATGAATATCGGCGCGTCGTCATGTCAGCACCCTTTGTACCTCAATCACACATGCATCGATGTTATCGCGGGCGTTACGAATCTTCTCGATCGCCCCACCGACTGCCGGCAACGCAATCGCCCATTCGGGTGGAATGGCAGCCTGATAGCCGTCGAGATCGGCATCGGACAACCCCTTCCACGCTGCTTTGATCGGCTCCCAGTCTATCACGTGTCTCTGCAAAGGAATGCGAAATATATGCGCGCCCGGCCTTTCCATGAGATGAAGGGCGCCAATCTGCCAAGGCGGCCTCCAACCAAGGAGAGGCACGGGGCTAAAACATAGTTCATGATCAATGATGCGCATTTCATCCCCGCGCACAAGGCAGTTAGGATTGGCATCTCGACGATCGGGGTTGTCGGACAAGGCGTCGAACAGAAATATTCCCGCCGCCGTCTGCACCATTGGACCCAACAAAACTGTCCGAGTGACCCACGCCCCGAAGCCGGGTGGCACTCGCTTTGACGCGAATGCCAGCGGAGATCCTCCGCGAGCCGCATTTGCCCAGTTCGTGTCCGCGATGGTGTCAAGCCAATCGGTATCCATCGAAACGACATAGGGCTGCGGAACTGGCAATCCGAGATCGGCCGCTAGGGTTGAGACTCAATCAAAGCCAAAAGGCGATGGCGGTGGCGAGGGCGACGGCTGAGAGGAAGTTGGCGGCGAG